>NZ_JBFBDO010000029.1:0-76448 GCF_040683335.1 Kitasatospora sp. NPDC093806 | reverse complement strand
CGGCCGCGACGGCGGGGGCCGCGGGGGCGCCGACCCCCGGCGCGCCGGCCGCGACGAGCGCCGCCCCCAAGGTCTCGCAGGCCGTGCTGGACATCCAGCCGAAGAGCGGCGCGGTGGACGTCGCCCCGGACGGCACGCTCAAGGTCGCGGTGTCCGGCGGCAAGCTGACCACCGTCAAGGTGAGCGACAAGACCGGCAAGGAGGTGGCCGGCGCGATCGCCGCCGACGGCTCCAGCTGGGCGCCCTCCGGCCCGCTCGCGGTCGGCACCGCCTACCAGGTGAGCGCGCTGGCGGCGGACGCCGGCGGCGTGGTGGCCTCGGCGGACAGCAGCTTCACCACGCTCACCCCCGAGCGGGAGGCGAAGGCGAGCGACAACATCGAGGACAACGCCACCTACGGCGTCGGCATGATCGTCTCGGTCGCCTTCGACAAGGACGTGAAGAACAAGGAGACGGTGGCGAAGGGCATCACCTTCGAGACCGACAACGGCACCGTGCTGAAGGGCCACTGGTTCGGCAACCGCCGGCTGGACTTCCGCCCCGAGAAGTACTGGACGCCGGGCACCAAGGTCACCGTGCACTACCGGCTGAAGAGCGTGGAGATCGCCCCGGGCGTCTACGGCGGCGTGGACCGGGACGAGCCCTTCACTATCGGGCGATCCCAGGTCTCGGAGGTTGACGCCAAGACGCACCGGATGACGGTGGTCCGGGACGGCCAGACCTCGGTCATCGACATCACGTCCGGCTCGCCCGAGCACCCGACCTGGAACGGCACCATGGTCGTCATGTCCAAGGAGGGCGTGGTGCGGATGCAGTCCAGCAGCATGCCCGGGATGACCGGCGCGCCGTACGACCTGCAGGTACCGCACTCGATGCGGCTCACCGACTCCGGCACCTACGTGCACGGCAACTACTGGAGCGACGTCTTCGGCGAGGACAACGTCAGCCACGGCTGCGTCGGCCTCAAGGACGTCAAGGGCGGCGGCTCGGGCACCTCGGCCGGCCAGTTCTACGACGGCTCGATGATCGGGGACGTCGTGACGGTGAAGAACTCCATCCGCGGCCAGGTGGCCCCGGACAACGGCCTCAGCGGCTGGAACCTCGGCTGGAGCGCCTGGTAGGAGGCGGTTCGCGGCAACCCGGGCTTGACGGCCGCCGGTCGGCGGCGGGGCTCGGGTTGCTGTCGGCATATGCCGAGAGAGTAGTGATCGTTTGCTCATTGTCCGTACGCGGCCGCTTGCGTTCCGCAATGATGGGTCGCATGGCGGGTTGGGGCGAAACAGATCAGTCATCACTTTCAGGGTCCAGCTTGGTCGCTGACGCGTCGTGGGCGTCGTTCCAGGAGGGGCTGACGGCCCTGGAGCGGCTCAGCTCCGAGGAGCTGGAGCAGATGTACGTCGGGAGACTGGGCGACCAGGCGGCGTCCGGCGAGGTGCGGTTGCCGTCCAGGCCGGAATCCGGGCCGCTGGCGCGCCGGCTGGTGCTCTCCGTGCTGGAGAGTTGGGACCTCCACCAGCACCTGGAGGTCGGTGAGTTACTCACCAGCGAGCTGGTCGCCAACGCCGTGCGGCACGCCGCCGGGCGGACGATCGGGCTCCAGGTGGTGCGCAAGCCGGGCTGGCTCCGGGTGGAGGTGCGGGACTCCTCACGGGCGCTGCCGTGCATGATCCTGGCGGAGCCGCTGCCGATCAACGAGCGCGGACGCGGGCTGCGGGTGGTCGACGACCTGGCGGACCGCTGGGGCGCGGACCTGCTGCCGCGCGGCAAGGGCGTCTGGTTCGAGCTGAAGGTCCGCGACCGGGCCTGAGGCCGGTTCCGGCCTCCGGGAACCCGCAGGGCCCCGGAAAACACGCAGGGCCCCCGATGTTCACCGTGGTCCGGTGGCTGGGGGCCCCTGCAGGTCATCGCGCCGGCCAAGGGGGTGCGTGCCGCGCGATGGGCGACGGCCGTGCCAGGTCGGGCCAGCCGTAGTCTCGGTGCGCCCACGGCGGAGTTCTCGTCGTCCGCCGTTGGACGTCTCGACTATCGCATGGATCTCAGCATGTGGGCAAACCGGATGACTTCGAATGCAAGGTTTGTAACTTAGTTCACCTTGGGAATTTGCATAAGTTAACGCTGGTGCCTGAGATTATTCATGATCGGCACTATTTCTGATCAGTGCCGCTTGCCGGCGGCCACGGGCTGCGCACCGCGAGCAGCGGGGTGTCGACGCCGAGCTTGCCCGCCGAGCCGTGCACCGCCTCCCGCAGGTACGGGTAGAGCACCGTGACGCCGACTTGGTCGGCGAACCACTGCTGCTCCTCCGCCGACAGCGCGAACGGGCCGCCCAGGGAGAACACCGCCACCGCGTCGACCGCGAAGTCCGCCAGCGCCGCGGCCAGTTCCAGCCGGCAGCGGACCTCCAGCGTGGTGCCGCCGTCGCCCTGCCGGAGCCAGACGGACATGGTGGTGCCGGACTCCTCCTCCGGCCGCGGCCCGGGCCGGTCGAAGAGCCGGCGCCCGGAGGCCTCCAGGAACGCGACGTCGTCCAGCTGCGCCGCCTCGGCCAGCTCCTGGAAGGAGCCGAAGCGCCGGACGGGGACGGGGCGGCGGGTGGTCCCGGCGGCCATCAGACGGTCACCGACCGGGCGGTGCCGTCGGTCCAGGCGGTGGCCGGCCAGACCGTCGCCGGGCGGGCCGACTGCGGCTGCCGCTCCCGGACCGCCACCCGCACCTGCACGGCGACCGGCGCCGGCGTCCAGGCCGGGGTCAGATCGGCGGAGCTGTGGCCCACCAGGGTGTGCAGCCGGGCGCCGACGGCCCGGGCGTAGCGCTGCAGCGTCGAGTAGCGGGCGTCGCCGCCCACCCGCTCGAACTCGGAGACGGTGGACTGCGAGGTGCCCATCAGCTCGGCCACCTCGCGCTGGGTCAGCCCGCACTTGCGGCGGGCCACCACCAGGGTCTCGACCAGCTCGGCGTAGGCCTGAGCGTCGTCCAGCGCGGCCGCCGTGCGGGGGTCGTCCGGATCGATGCCGAGAAGATCTTGCAGGCTGGGTGCCATGGTCGCCTCCCCTCCGAGGGCTCTCCACAGTATCGCCCAAAACCGATACCGAGAACCGGGAACTCAGCCGTTCGGCTCCCGCCGCCGCCACTCGCGCAGGCGGCGGGCGGCGGCGGAGCGCTCGTTGGACGGGGTCTTCTGGGACTTCTTCTGGAAGAACGAGAGCGCGAGCAGCACCAGCCCCGCCGACTCCTCCGCGTAGAGCAGTCGGAAGGTGCGGTGGTCGCCGGTGAGCCGGACCTCCAGCAGGTCGCCGCCCAGGTCCTTGACGTCGCCGGGCAGGGTCTGGCGGTCCTTCACGCGGTTGAGCAGCACGAACAGGCGCGCTCGCTCGTGCGGGGCCAGGTCGGCCTTCTGCAGCTCCTTCTGGACCGGCGCCGAGCCGTCCGCGCCCTGGTAGAACGACCACTCGCGCTGTCCCGGCACCCCGATCCCCCCTCGCCCGCCCCTGTCGGCAGTCTAGGGTCCGGCACGGGGCGGCCGGGACGGCGGCGGGGCTCCTCAGTGGACGCAGAACTCGTTGCCGACCGGGTCCCGCAGCACGGTCCAGGCGAGGCCCGGGATGCTGTGCTCGCCGACGACGCTCGCGCCCAGCGCGACCAGCCGCGCCACCTCCTCGGCCAGGCCCGTCCCGGGCGGGACGGCGAAGTCGACGTGCACGCGGTTCTTGCCCAGCCGCTCCTCGGCCACCCGCTGGAAGCCGAGCGCCACCGGCTCCGCCTTGACGATCACGAAGTCGCCGTAGTCCTGGTCGATCTCGCCTCCCACCGCGGTGGCCCACCACTGGGCGAGCTCCCGCGGTTCCGCGCAATCCACCGTGACCATCACTGCTGCCAGAGTCATGACCGGCACCCTAGCGACGACCACTGACAACCGCCGACGGCCCCGCGCCCCGGCCTTGACCTCAAGTCGGCTTCAACTCCTACGGTCTCCCCATGGCCGCCGGGACCGACCGGCGGTGCCACCATCGTCCAGCCGCCGACCGACATGCTCCACGGTGACCGCACCGTCATCCTCAAGGACCCCTCGGGCCGGCTCGCCGAGGACGGCGGCGAGCAGGCCGGGCAGCGCGGCGTCCGTCTCGGCACGGCGCAGGGACATGATCCGGGCCTTGCCCGCCGCCCGGGTGTCGGTGAGGCCCGCCTCGCGCAGGACGCGCCAGTGGTTGGAGAGCGTGGAGCGCGGCACGTCCAGGCCTTCGGGGCTGCACGCGCACTCGCCGTCGGCGGCCATCCGGCGGACCAGTTCCAGCCGGACCGGGTCGCCGAGGGCGTGCAGGACCACGGGCATCTCCACCGGGCTTCCCCTTCCGGTCGGTCTCCTACCGCCCGTAGTATGCCGGTCGATTCGATGTTTCGGGAAAATCGAAATGATCACCGGAGGGACCCCGCCGTGCCCGTCGTCCGCACCTACACCCGCGTCTACGTCGACGACCTCGACACCGCCCTGCCCACTTTCGTCGCCCTCACCGGCGAGCAGCCCGCGCTGCGCTTCCCCTACCGCGGCCTCGAACTCGCCGCCGTCGGCGACCACCTCCTCGTCGCCGGCACGGACGAGGCCCTCGCCCCCTATCGCGCCACCCACACCACCCTGGTCGTCACCTCGCTGGACGAGGTCCTCGCTCTCCTCGCCACCCATGGCGGCGAGGTCCTCGACGGCCCGAACGCCGTCCCCACCGGCCGCAACCTCACCGCCCGCCACCCCGGCGGCGCGGTCGTCGAGTACGTGGAGTTCCACGAACAGGCCCGGGCGGCGGCCCAGGGGTGACCCCCGGCGGGGGCCCGGGAAAGCGCCGAGCCCCCGCCGGGGGCGGGGGCTCAGGGGTGCGCAAAGCCGCCGGTCAGCACTCGATGACGTTGACGGCGAGGCCGCCGCGCGAGGTCTCCTTGTACTTGATCTTCATGTCGGCCCCGGTCTCCTTCATGGTCTTGATCGCCTTGTCGAGGGAGACGTGGTGGCGGCCGTCGCCGCGCAGGGCCATCCGGGCGGCGGTGACGGCCTTGACGGACGCCATGCCGTTGCGCTCGATGCAGGGGATCTGGACCAGGCCGCCGACCGGGTCGCAGGTGAGGCCGAGGTTGTGCTCGATGCCGATCTCGGCCGCGTTCTCGACCTGCTCGGGGGAGCCGCCGAGGACCTCGGCGAGACCGCCGGCGGCCATCGAGCAGGCGGAGCCGACCTCGCCCTGGCAGCCGACCTCGGCGCCGGAGATGGAGGCGTTCTCCTTGAAGAGCATGCCGATCGCGCCCGCGGCGAGCAGGAAGCGGACGATGCCCTCGTCGTCGGCGCCCGGGATGAAGTTCAGGTAGTAGTGCAGGACGGCGGGGATGATGCCGGCCGCGCCGTTGGTCGGGGCGGTGACGACGCGGCGCCCGGAGGCGTTCTCCTCGTTGACCGCCATCGCGTAGAGGGTGACCCACTCCATCGCGTTGGCCGGGCCGATGCCCTCCGCGCGCAGCGCGCGGGCGCCGGAGGCGGCCCGGCGGCGGACCTTGAGGCCGCCCGGGAGTATGCCCTCGCGGGACATGCCGGCCCGGACGCACTCCTGCATGACCCGCCAGATCTCCAGCAGGCCGGTCCGGATCTCCTCCTCGGAGCGCCAGGCCTTCTCGTTCTCCAGCATCAGGCCGGAGATCGACAGGCCGGTCTCCCGGGTGAGCCGGAGCAGTTCCTCACCGGTGCGGAAGGGGTACTTCAGCGCGGTGTCGTCGGGCTTGACCCGGTCCGCGCCGATCGCGTCCTCGTCGACGACGAAGCCGCCGCCGACCGAGTAGTAGGTCTTCTCCAGCACGGTGGAGCCGTCGGCCCGGAACGCCCAGATGGTCATGCCGTTGGCGTGGTACGGCAGCGAGCGGCGCCGGTGCAGCACCAGCTGGCTGTCGGGGTCGAAGTCGATGGTGTGGGTGCCGAGCAGGTGGAGCCGCTTCTCGGCGGTGATCCGCTCGACGTCCCGGTCGGCCTGGTCGACGTCGACGGTGCGCGGGGAGTTGTTCTCCAGACCGAGCAGCACCGCCTTCGGGGTGCCGTGGCCGTGGCCGGTGGCGCCCAGCGAGCCGTAGAGCTCGGCGCGGACGGCCGTCACCTCGGTCAGCAGGCCCTCCGACTTCAGGCGGCGGGCGAACATCCGGGCGGCGCGCATCGGGCCGACCGTGTGGGAGCTGGACGGACCGATGCCGATGGAGAAGAGGTCGAAGACGCTGATGGCCACGGAGGGACGTCCTTGTCTGGTCTCGTGGGTGGTGCCGGCAGGGAGGGGGCGCGGGCGGGGGCGGGCGGGCCGCTGACACGGGACGGGGCACCGCGCGCACTCTTCCAGTGTGCGCGGTGCCCCGGAATCCCAGGTGGCCGGGCGGCGTGAGCCCGGTCACCCGCGGCCGAACAGCAGGACTTACAGGTTCGGGTAGAGCGGGTACTTCTCGGCCAGGGCGGTGACCCGGGCCTTCAGCGCGGCGGCGGTGGTCTCGTCGAAGGCCGGCTTCAGGGCCTCGGCGA
Organism: Kitasatospora sp. NPDC093806; assembly: GCF_040683335.1. Classification (NCBI taxonomy): domain Bacteria; kingdom Bacillati; phylum Actinomycetota; class Actinomycetes; order Kitasatosporales; family Streptomycetaceae; genus Kitasatospora; species Kitasatospora sp. NPDC093806. Next base: position 69,916 of record NZ_JBFBDO010000029.1, on the reverse strand, counting down.
TGATGTCGGCGACCTCGCGGAAGTCCTCGGCGCCGAAGCCGCGGGTGGCCAGCGCCGGGGTGCCGATCCGCAGGCCGGAGGTGACCATCGGCGGGCGCGGGTCGTTCGGGATGGCGTTGCGGTTGACGGTGATGCCGACCTCGTGCAGGCGGTCCTCGGCCTGCTGGCCGTCGAGCTGGCTGTTGCGCAGGTCGACCAGGACGAGGTGGACGTCGGTGCCGCCGGACAGGACGGAGGCGCCGGCCTCGGCCACGTCCGCCTGGAGCAGGCGCTCGGCGAGGATCTTGGCGCCGTCCAGGGTGCGCTGCTGGCGCTCCTTGAACTCCTCGGTGGCGGCGACCTTGAAGGCGACCGCCTTGCCGGCGATGACGTGCTCCAGCGGGCCGCCCTGCTGGCCGGGGAAGACCGCGGAGTTGATCTTCTTGGCCCACTCGGCCTTGGAGAGGATGACGCCGCCGCGCGGGCCGCCCAGGGTCTTGTGGGTGGTGGTGGTGACCACGTCCGCGTACGGCACCGGGTTCGGGTGCAGGCCCGCGGCGACCAGGCCGGCGAAGTGCGCCATGTCGACCATGAGCAGCGCGCCGATCTCGTCGGCGATCCGGCGGAACTCGGCGAAGTCGAGCTGGCGCGGGTAGGCGGACCAGCCGGCGATGATCAGCTTCGGCTGGTGCTCCTTGGCGAGGCGCTCGACCTCGGCCATGTCGACCTGGCCGGTCTTCTCGTCGACGTGGTACGCGGCCACGTTGTAGAGCTTGCCGGAGAAGTTGATCTTCATGCCGTGGGTCAGGTGACCACCGTGGGCCAGCGACAGGCCCAGGATGGTGTCGCCCGGCTGGATCAGCGCGAACATCGCGGCGGCGTTGGCCTGCGCGCCGGAGTGCGGCTGGACGTTGGCGTGCTCGGCGCCGAACAGGGCCTTGATCCGGTCGATCGCGATCTGCTCGACCACGTCGACGTGCTCGCAGCCGCCGTAGTAGCGGCGGCCGGGGTAGCCCTCGGCGTACTTGTTGGTCAGGACCGAGCCCTGGGCCTCCATGACCGCCACCGGGGCGAAGTTCTCGGAGGCGATCATCTCCAGGGTGGTCTGCTGGCGGTGCAGCTCGGCGTCGACCGCGGCGGCGATCTCCGGGTCGAGGGAGTGCAGGGACTGGTTCAGAACCGTCATGGTGGGGTCTTCCCGGGAGGAGAGAAGGAGCAGGGCGGCGGGGCGGCCGCGGGTGCGGCGGCCGCCCCGGCGGGTGGCTCAGGCCGAGGGGTTGGTGAGCGCGGTGTACTCGTCGGCGGTCAGCACCTTGCCGGTGGACTCGACGCGGACCTTGAACAGCCAGCCGCCCTCGAACGGGTCGCTGTTGACCAGGCTGTTGTCGTCGGCGACGGCCTCGTTGACCTCGACGACCTCACCGGTGACCGGCGAGTACAGGTCGCTGACCGACTTGGTGGACTCCAGCTCGCCACAGGTCTCGCCGGCCTCGACGGTGTCGCCGACCTCGGGGAGCTGCACGTACACGATGTCACCGAGGGCGTCGGCGGCGTGCTTGGTGATGCCGATCGTGGACACACCGTCGACGGCGGCGGTCAGCCACTCGTGCTCCTCGGTGTACTGCAGGTGCTGGGGGTTGCTCATGGCGTCATTCTCCAGGATGGGAAGCGGGTACGACGAAGCGGCCCGGCAGGCGGACGCGCCTCGCGAGGGAAACGTGGGGGACGGGCGTCAGCGGGCGCGCTTGTAGAACGGCAGCGCCACGACCTGGACCGGCTCGTGCTTGCCGCGCACGTCCACCGCGACGGTGGTGCCGGGGGCGGCGTGCGCCGCGTCCACGTAGGCGATCGCGATCGGCTTGCCCAGGGTGGGGGAGGGGGCGCCGGAGGTGATCCGGCCGATCGCGGTGCCGTCCGCGGCGACCACGGAGTACTCGGCGCGCGGCACCCGCTTGCCCTCGGAGACCAGGCCGACCAGCACCCGCGGCGGGTTGGCCTCGGCCTCGGCGGCGGCCTTCTCCAGGGCCTTGCGGCCGACGAAGGCGCCGTCGTTGGTGGTCTTGTCGAACCGGACGACCCGGCCCAGGCCGGCGTCGAACGGGGTCAGCTCGGTGGACAGCTCGTGGCCGTACAGCGGCATGCCGGCCTCCAGGCGCAGCGTGTCGCGGCAGGACAGGCCGCACGGGACCAGACCGCGCTCGGCGCCGGCCCCGGTCAGCGCCTGCCAGATCTGCTCGGCGTCGCCCGGGTTGCAGAAGATCTCGAAGCCGTCCTCGCCGGTGTAGCCGGTGCGGGCGAGCAGCACGTCGCGGCCGGCCACCTGGGCCGGGAGGATCGCGTAGTACTTCAGGCCGGGCAGGTCGGCCTCGGTGGTGTCGGCCAGGATCGCGGTGGACTCCGGGCCCTGGACGGCGATCAGCGCGTAGGTGTCGCGGTCGTCGGTGACGACGGCGTCGAAGTCCTTGGCGCGGGCGGTCAGCTCGTCCAGCACCAGCTGGGCGTTGGAGGCGTTGGCGACGACCAGGAAGGCGTCCTCGCGCAGGCGGTAGACGATCAGGTCGTCCAGGATGCCGCCGTCCTCGGCGCAGATCATGGTGTAGCGGGCGCGCAGCACGCCGAGCGCGGAGACGAAGCCGACCAGGGCGTGGTCCAGCATCTCGCCGGCCTGCGGGCCGCTGACGGTGATCTCGCCCATGTGGGAGAGGTCGAACAGACCGGCCTTGGTGCGGACGGCGAGGTGCTCCTCGCGCTCGCTGCCGTAGCGCAGCGGCATGTCCCAGCCGGCGAAGTCGGTCATGGTGGCGCCGAGGGCGCGGTGCAGCGCGTCGAGCGCGGTGAGGCGGAGGGACGACATGGCCAGGAACTCCTCGGTCGGGGCACTCAGGGGTGCACGCGCCGGGACCGGCCCCGCGTCGGGGTGGCGGACCCTGCGCGCGGGCATGCGGCGGCTGGGTCTCCCCATCTGTCGTCGAACCTGAGAGCTTCACCGCGTACTGCCCTGCAACAGGGACAGCATGGCGGCTTGCACCGTGGGTGGGCGGACGGCAGGGCCGTACGCCGCTTTCCAGATGTGCCTAACCCGTGCGGTAGGGGTGCCTGAGAGATTCCGGGGAGGACTTGCTCCTTCGGCGCCGGCTGTGCCGCCAGGACGGGGGCACTCCGGACTCTCCCGCGCGGGTTCGAGCGGCCGGTATGGAGTTAGCGGGGCCCGGGTGGTAGCCACCGCAGACGCGGACATCATGGCACGTCCGCGCGGATGAGGGGAGAGGGGGAGGGTGTGAGGAGGGCCAACCGGCCGGTGGCCGCTAGGCTGCGGGGCATCGGCGAGCAGAGGGCGGTACAGGGGCGCATGGGGTACCCGGTGGAGCAGCAGGGGTGGGGCGGACCGGAGTCGGCGCCGCCGGGCGGCGGGTGGCCCGCCAACGAGCTGGAGCAGGTGCTCACCGCCGCGCTCGGCGACCCGGGCGCGACCCCCCGGGTGATCGAGGTGCTGGCCCGCAGCCAGGTGTGGATCCCGCTGCCGGCCGGCGGCGACCCGCAGGGGCAGGCGCTGGACCTGCCGACCATCGAGCTGGCCGGCGACCCGTACGTGCCGGTCTTCTCCTCGCAGGAGGTGTTCGTCCAGCAGGCGCCGGGGATGGCGTTCGCGGTCGCGCCGGTCTGGGAGTTCGCCCGCGGCCTGCCGCTGGGCGTGGGCATCGCGGTCAACCCGGAGGCGGCGGTGGGGATCCCGGTGCCGCCGCAGGGGGTGGCCGAGCTGCGCCGCGGGCCGCGCGAGGACCGCTGGGACGCCGCCCCGGACGCGCCGGGCGGCGGCCGGGTGGCGCTGCGCGAGCCGGTGCCGGGTGAGGACCCGGAGCTGTTCCTGGCCGCCTGCCGGAGCGAACTGTCCGCCCTGCCCGGGGTGTTGACCGCGCGCCGGGCGCTGGCCAGTGTCGAGGGCGAGCCGACCGTGATGTTCGTGGGCGTCCAGCTGGACCCGCTGGCCCCGGCCGACCCGGGCGCGGTGAACGAGGCCCTGGGCCGGGCGCTGGGAACCGCGCCGCTGCCCGGCGGCGTCCACCTCGTACTGCTCGACCTCGCGGACGATCCGGTGGTCGACTGGTTGGCGAACCGGGTCGCCCCCTTCTACGTGCGGGGCTGAACGGGTAGGGGCCGTTCCGGGACGGGCCGGACCGGTCCCGACGCCGGCCGGTCGACGGCCGCCGGCGACGGTCGGGCGGCGCTCGGGCGGGGCCCGGGCGACGGGTCCGGTACGAACCCTGGCACGTCGGCGTGGCGGTGGTCGTCGGCGCCCCATAGGGTGCGTGCTGACGGCCGCGGGGCCGCCGGTGGCAGACGAGGAACGAAGAGGCGCAGCGAGGTGGGCGCATGAGTGCGGGATCGGTAGCTGGCGGTGCACCGGGGCCCTGGGGCCAGGCGCCCACCGGACGCCCGGATCCGGGCGCGCTGGAGCGCGCCCTGCGCGAGGTCGCGCCGGAGCGCTACGAGGCGTACGAGACGATGCTGCACGCCCTCGCCGAGGGGCAGGTCTGGATGCTGCTCTGGCACGGGACGCCGGGCAGCGCGGACGCCCAGTACGGGAACATGGAGATCAGCGGTCACGGCTACGCGCCGGCCGTCACCTCGCCCGAGCAGCTGGCGGCGTCCGGCTGGGCGCGGGCGCACGAGGTGATCTCCGGCCGGGAGATCGCGGCCTCGCTGTACCGGTCGCGCTGGGGGCTGTGGCTGAACCCGCACGCCCCGGGCGGCGGGGTCGGCGTGCCGTGGGCGGACCTGCGGCGGGTCGCGGCGGGCCTGGACCGGCTGCCGGCCGGGCCGTTGAAGCTGAGCGAGCCGCAGGTGCCGGCGCAGCAGTTCTTCGCGCTGCTGGAGCGGCAGGCGGCCGAGGTGCGCGCGGTCCGGGCGCTGCGCCGGGCCTGGGTGCGGCCGTCGGTGGGCGAACCGTACCTGGCCATCGGCCTGGAGCTGTACGAGAGTTCGGCGCCCACGGTGGAGGCCGTGCGGGCGCTGATGCAGCGGGCGATCGCGGTGGCGCCGGAGGGGCTGGCGGTCTCGACGGTGGCGATGGCGGACGAGTTCGACCCGGTGGCGCTCTGGATGCGGGCCAACGCGCGCCCGTTCTACGACCGGGAGGCGGCGGGCCACGGCCGGCCGCAGACGGGTCCGTACCCGCCGGTGCCGCCGCCGCCCTACGCCTCGCAGCAGGGGCCGGGGTACGGCTACGGCACCCAGCCGCCGGCGCCGAGCTGGCCGGGGCAGCAGCCGCCGCCGCAGCAGCCGTGGCCGGGCTATTCCGGTCGCTGAACGGCCGTTGATCGGGCGCCGATCGGGCGCCGATCGGGCGTGATCGGACGAAGTCACCAAATACCCGCCATTGAAACCGGTTTGACGACAAGTCAGGCCGGTTTCGACGTTTTCCGGACGAACTCACGGAAGTGGCTGGCAGACATATTGACATGACTGCTACAGCTGTGTGAAGAGGCTTATGCCGAAGATCCGGGAGGTGCATGTCCGCAGATCACAGTTGGGCATCTGTCGGTTGTCAGGGCTGGCGCAAGCCAGTTCGGATGGCAGAGAGTTCTGCAACAGCCCACCGCGCGTGGTTGGCGCCTCACAAAGGCGAACGCGCTGGCGGACCGCATGATCCACGTGACGCCCATCCCGCGTGGCAGCAGTACTGAGCACGTCGTACCGCTGGGAATCCTCCCGCACCCGCACTTCCGCACCCAAGCACGTCCGCACCAGCCGTACCGCCGATCCCGGCGCCCGGCACCCGTGGGCCGGCCACCGTCGGCGAGGGGACCGAACTGACCATGACCGCACCCATCAAGACGGCCGGCAACGCACCGGAGGCAGACGCCGCCGCGAGCCCGGCCAAGAGAATCGAAGGCCGCTCGCTCGGCCAGATCGCCTGGACCCGTTTCAAACGGGACAAGGCCGCCGTCGCCGGCGGCGTCGTGGTGATCCTGCTGATCCTGCTCGCCGTGCTGGCCAAGCCGATCGAATCGGTCTTCGGCCTCGACCCCGACGCCCTCAACCAGGACCTGCTGGACGCCAACCTCGGCGGCCTGCCGCTGGGCGACTGGGGCGGCATGAGCTGGGACCACCCGCTCGGCCTCGACCCACTGCAGGGCCGTGACCTGCTCGCCCGCGTCATCGAGGGCTCCTGGGTCTCCCTGCTGGTCGCCTTCGGCGCGACCCTGCTGTCCAACACCATCGGCGTGGTGCTCGGCGTGATGGCCGGCTACTACGGCGGCTGGGTGGACACCCTGATCAGCCGGGTGATGGATGTCTTCCTCGCCTTCCCGCTGCTGCTCTTCGCGATCGCGATCTCGGCCTCGCTCCAGGGCGGCGCGTTCGGCCTGCACGGCCTCCCGCTGCACATCGGCGTGCTGATCTTCGTGATCGGCTTCTTCAACTGGCCCTACATGGGCCGGATCGTGCGCGGCCAGACCCTCTCGCTGCGCGAGCGCGAGTTCGTCTACGCGGCCCGCAGCCTGGGCGCCCGGGGGCCGTTCATCCTCTTCAAGGAACTGCTGCCGAACCTGGTCGGTCCGATCCTGGTCTACTCGACCCTGCTGATCCCGACCAACATCCTCTTCGAGGCCGGCCTCAGCTTCCTCGGCGTCGGCATCCAGGCCCCCCAGGCCTCCTGGGGCGGGATGCTCAACGACGCGATCAAGTACTACCAGGTGGACCCCCAGTACATGGTGGTCCCCGGTCTGGCGATCTTCCTCACCGTGCTCGCCTTCAACCTGCTCGGCGACGGGCTGCGTGACGCCCTCGATCCCAAGAGCAACTGACCCAGCGTCAGTACTCCTCGTTCAGCCACCACTTCCTCAAGGGGTTGATCTCACCCATGCGTAGGTCCCGTACCGTCGCGTTGACCGCCGCGGCCGCCGCCGCGGTCCTGGTCGTCACCGGTTGTTCGTCCGACAAGAAGAGCGACGACCCCAAGTCCACCGCCACCGGCAGCAGCGCGGCCGGCACCGGCGGCGCCACCGGCGCCGACGCGGGCACCAAGGGCATCGTCAACGCCTCGGACAAGAAGGGCGGCACCGTCACGTACGAGATGCGTGGCACGCCGGACTCGCTCGACCCCGGCAACACGTACTACGCGTACATCTACAACTTCTCGCGCCTGTACGCCCGTCCGCTCACCACCTTCCAGCCGGGCGCCGGCGCGGACGGCCAGAAGCTCGTCCCGGACCTGGCCGAGTCGATGGGCAAGCCCAGCGCGGACGGCCTGAGCTGGACGTACAAGCTGCGCGCGGGCCTGAAGTACGAGGACGGCACGCCGATCACCTCGAAGGACGTCAAGTACGCCGTCCTGCGCTCCAACTTCGCGCCGGAGGTCAACTCCAACGGCCCGTCGTACTTCAAGGAGCTGCTGGTCGACAACGACAAGCCGTACGAGGGCCCGTACAAGGACAAGGAGGGCGACCTCAAGTCCATCGAGACCCCGGACGACCTCACCATCGTCTTCCACCTGAAGCACGCCTTCGCGGACTTCGACTACCTGGTCTCCGCCCCGCAGACGGCGCCGGTCCCGAAGGAGAAGGACACCGGCTCCACCTACGTGAAGCACGTGATGTCCTCGGGCACCTACAAGTTCGAGAGCTACGAGGACGGCAAGCAGGCCGTCCTGGTCCCGAACACCAACTGGGACAAGGCGAGCGACCCGATCCGGAAGCAGCTTCCGGACAAGATCGTGCTCAAGATGAACATCGAGCAGTCCACCATCGACAAGGACCTGCTCGCCGGGAACGCCCAGGTCGACCTGGTCGGCGCCGGCGTCGACCAGCAGACCCAGGCGAAGATCCTCCAGGACCCGAAGCTCAAGGCGCAGACCGACAACGCCTTCGGCGGCCGTCTGGTCTACACCGCGATCAACAGCCAGGTCGCGCCGTTCGACAACGTCGAGTGCCGCAAGGCCGTCCAGTACGCGATCGACAAGGTCTCGGTGCAGACCGCCATCGGCGGCCCGATCCGCGGCGCGGTGGCCAACACCGTCCTCCCGCCGGACGTCCCGGGCCACGAGGACTTCAACACGTACCAGACCAAGGACAACAAGGGCGACGAGGCCAAGGCCAAGGAAGCCCTGAAGGCCTGCGGCAAGCCGGACGGCTTCAACACCGTGCTGACCGCCCGCACCGAGCGCGCCCCCGAGATCGCCGCCGCGACCTCGATCCAGGCCGCGCTGAAGAAGGTCGGCATCAACGCCGAGATCCAGCAGTACCCGCAGGGCAAGTACTTCTCCGACCACGTGGGCGTCCCGGCGTTCAACAAGGAGAAGAACATCGGTCTGATGATGATGCAGTGGGGCGCCGACTGGCCGACCGGCTACGGCTTCCTGCAGCAGATCACCGACGGCCGCGCGGTCAAGGCCTCCGGCAACAACAACCTCGCCGAGCTGAACGACCCCGAGGTCAACAAGCTGCTGGACGAGGCCGCGGTCAACACCGACCGCGCGGCGCGCGAGAAGATCTACGCCCAGATCGACAAGAAGGTCATGGACTCGGCCGTCTACGTGCCGCTGACCTACTTCAAGGTCTTCCTGTACCGCCCGGACAGCGCCACCAACCTGGTCTCCACGCCGGCCTTCTCGGGTGAGTACGACTACCTGAACATCGGCTCCGCCAAGTAAGAGCCTGGCTCCGCATCCCTGAAGGCAGGTGAAGGCAGCGGCGCCCGCCACCGTCCGGGGTCGTCCGGACGGTGGCGGGCCGCCGGAGCCGCCCAACTGTGTTTGCCTACATCATCCGCAGGACGTTGGCCGCCGTGGTGCTGCTGCTGGTGGTCAGCGCGGTCACCTTCGCGATCTTCTTCCTGCTCCCGCGCCTGGCCGGTGAGACCACCGACCAGCTGGCCGCTCAGTACATCGGGAAGAACCCCTCCCCTGAGGCGATCGCGGCGATCAAGAAGAACCTCGGCTTCGACCAGCCGCTGTACACCCAGTACTGGAACTTCCTGAAGGCGCTGGTCACCGGCGCCGAGTACAAGTTCGGCCCGGAACCGGCCACCTGCCACGTACCGTGCTTCGGCTACTCGTTCAAGAACCACCTGGAGGTCTGGCCGGAGCTCACCAAGCGCATCCCGGTCACCATCTCGCTGGCCATCGGCGCGGCGGTGATCTGGCTGATCTCCGGTGTCACCACCGGCGTCGTCTCCGCGCTCAAGCCCCGCTCGATCTTCGACCGGCTCTCCATGGGCATCGCCCTGGCAGGCGTCTCGCTGCCGGTCTTCTTCACCGGCGCGCTGCTGCTCACGCTCTTCAGCTACGAGTGGCCGATCCTGGACAACCTCCAGTACGTCAACTTCACCGACGACCCGCTGATGTGGGCCCGCAACCTGATCCTGCCGTGGATCTCGCTGGCCTTCCTCTACTCCGCGCTCTACGCCCGGCTCACCCGCGCCGGGATGCTGGAGACGATGAGCGAGGACTACATCCGCACCGCCCGGGCCAAGGGCCTGGCCGAGCGGAAGGTCGTCGTTCGGCACGGCCTGCGCGCCGCGCTGACCCCGGTCGTCACCATCTTCGGCATGGACCTCGGCCTGCTGCTCGGCGGCGCGCTCATCACCGAGCAGGTCTTCTCGCTCCAGGGCGTCGGCTTCTTCGCGGTCTCCGCGATCACCGACAACGACCTGCCGAAGATCCTCGGCGTGACCCTGCTCGCCGCGTTCTTCATCGTCCTCTGCAACCTCGTGGTTGACCTCCTGTACGCCGCTGTCGACCCCCGGGTGAGGCTGTCGTGACCGAGCTCCAGAAGACCCCGGCCGAGGCCGGGGCACCGGCCCCGGCGGACGCCTTCCTGTCCGTCCGGGACCTGCGGATCCACTTCGACACCGACGACGGCCTGGTCCGCTCGGTCGACGGGGTCAGCTTCGACCTCGCCAAGGGCCGCACCCTCGGCATCGTCGGCGAGTCCGGCTCCGGCAAGTCCGTCACCTCGCTCGGCATCATGGGCCTGCACCGCTCCAAGCGGGCCCGGATCAGCGGCGAGATCTGGCTGGACGGCGAGGAGCTCGTCGCGGCCGGCCCCGACCGGGTCCGCGAACTGCGCGGCCGGCAGCTGGCGATGATCTTCCAGGACCCGCTGACCGCGATGCACCCCTACTACACCGTCGGCGCGCAGATCGTCGAGGCGTACCGGGTGCACCACCCGCAGGCCAGCAAGAAGCAGGCCCGGACCCGCGCCATCGAGATGCTCGACCGGGTCGGCATCCCGCAGCCCGACCGCCGGGTCGACGACTACCCGCACCAGTTCTCCGGCGGCATGCGCCAGCGCGCCATGATCGCCATGGCGCTGGTCAACGACCCCTCGCTGCTGATCGCCGACGAGCCCACCACCGCCCTGGACGTCACCGTCCAGGCGCAGATCCTGGACCTCATCCGCGACCTCCAGCAGGAGTTCGGCTCGGCCGTCATCATCATCACCCACGACCTCGGGGTGGTCGCCGAGCTCGCCGACGACATCCTGGTCATGTACGGCGGCAAGTGCGTCGAGCGCGGCCCAGCCGAGACCCTCTTCGACGCGCCCGAGCACCCCTACACCTGGGGCCTGCTGGGCTCGATGCCGCGCCTCGACCGGGAGCTCCAGGACCGGCTCGTCCCGGTCAAGGGCACCCCGCCGAGCCTCATCAACGTGCCGTCCGGCTGCGCGTTCCACCCGCGCTGCCCCTACGCCGAACTCACCGGCGGGCGCTCCACCGGCGAGGTCCCGGTCCTCACCGAGGCCACGCCCGGACACCACGCCGCCTGCCACCTCGCGGCCGCCGACCGGCACCGCATCTTCGCCGAAGAGATCGCGCCCCGGCTGTGAGCCCGGCCTCGGCTGAGAGCCAGGCTCCGTACGTGAGCCCGGCCTCGTACCACCTTTCTGGAGAGAACCGATGACGGACACCAAGGCGGCGGCCATCCCTGCACCGACGCCCGCCTCCGACCGGCAACCGCTGCTCCGGGTGGCCGGTCTGACGCGGCACTTCCCGATCCACAGCGGCCTGATGCGGCGCCAGACCGGCGCCGTCCGGGCGGTCGACGGCATCGACTTCACCGTCAACGCCGGCGAGACCCTGGGCGTCGTCGGCGAGTCCGGCTGCGGCAAGTCGACGATGGGCCGGCTGGTCACCCGGCTCGACGAGCCCACCGGCGGGACGATCGAGTTCGAGGGCACCGACATCACCCACCTGGGCGTCGGCGCGATGCGGCCGCTGCGCCGCGACATCCAGATGATCTTCCAGGACCCGTACTCCTCGCTGAACCCGCGGCACACCGTCGGCACCATCGTCGGCGCCCCGTTCAAGCTGCAGAAGGCCGAACCGGCCGGCGGGATCAAGAAGGCCGTCCAGGAGCTGCTGGAGCTGTGCGGGCTCAGCCCCGAGCACTACAACCGCTACCCGCACGAGTTCTCCGGCGGCCAGCGCCAGCGCATCGGCATCGCCCGGGCGCTCGCCCTGCGGCCCAAGATGATCGTCGCGGACGAGCCGGTCTCCGCGCTCGACGTCTCCATCCAGGCCCAGGTCGTCAACCTGCTCGACGACCTCCAGCAGGAGCTCGGCCTGACCTACCTGATCATCGCGCACGACCTCTCGGTGGTCCGGCACGTCTCCGACCGGGTCGCCGTGATGTACCTCGGCAAGATCGTCGAGATCGCCGACCGGGACTCGCTCTACTCCGCCCCGATGCACCCGTACACCAACGCGCTGATGTCCGCGGTGCCGGTCCCCGACCCGCGCCGCAAGCAGCAGGGCGGCCGCGAGCGGATCCTGCTCAAGGGCGACGTCCCCTCGCCGATCAACCCGCCCAGCGGCTGCCGCTTCCGCACCCGCTGCTGGAAGGCCCAGGAGATCTGCGCCAGCCAGGAGCCGCCGCTGACCGCGCTCAAGACCGGGCACCAGGTGGCCTGCCACTTCCCCGAGCACAGCGAGGGGAACGACTAGCACAGCCCGGAGAACGCTCCGGGCGGGGAGAAGACGCTCGCCACCGCGTGACCGTTGGTCCGGAGGGGAGGCTCGGCCGGGTCACACTGGTGCGGTGACCTCGCAGATCTTCCCCTCCGACGTGCAGCAGTCGCTGGACCTCGTCGGCATCTTCGTCTTCGCCCTCTCCGGAGGGCTGCTCGCCGTCCGCAAGAACATGGACATCTTCGGCATCTGTGTGCTCGCCGAGGTCACCGCGCTCGGCGGCGGGGTGATGCGCGACCTGGTCATCGGCGCCACCCCGGTCGCCGCCTTCACCAACCTCGGCTACTTCCTCACCCCGCTGGTCGCCGGCCTGGTGGTGTTCTTCCTGCACCCCGAGGTCGAACGGATCAACCGCGCCGTCCAGACCCTCGACGCCCTCGGCCTCGGCCTGTTCTGCGTCACCGGCACCGCCAAGGCCCACGACTACGGGCTCGGCGCCGTCTCCGCGGTCGCCCTCGGCATGGTGACGGCGGCCGGCGGCGGCGTCATGCGCGACGTCCTGGCCGGCGAGATCCCCGCGCTGCTCCGCTGGGACCGGGAGATCTACGCGGTGCCCGCCCTGGTCGGCGCCGGGCTGGTGGCCCTGCTGATCGCCCTCGACAGCCTCACCGCCGCCACCGGCACCGCCGCCGCGCTGACCGCCTTCGTGCTGCGGATGCTCGCCCTCAAGTACGGCTGGCGCGCGCCGCGGGCCTGGCACCGCAACGGTTCTCGCACCAGCGAGGAGTAGGCGAACCGCCGTACGCGAGCGAGACCGCCTCGGCCGTGCACAGCAGCTCCGGCACCAGCCGCACCAGCTCGGCCGGCGACACCCGGTCGGCCGGCGCCGAGATCGCGCAGGCCGCGACCGCCCGTCCGTCGCTGCCCGCCACCGGCGCCGCCACGCAGGTGACCGGCTCGCGGTGCTCGGCCGACTCCGCCGCCCAGCCGCGGGTGCGGACCGCCGCCAGGTCGGGGGAGAGCTGGTGGGCGGGCCGGCCGTCCTCGGGCAGCCCGGCCAGCAGCACCCGGCCGATCGCCGTCCCGGCGGCCGGGGCCCGCTGGCCGATCCGGGTCGGCTCGTTGCCCCGTCTCGCCTCGGTGCTCCGTCTCGCCTCGGTGCTCCAGCGGCCGGGCAGCTCGTCCAGGTAGAGCACCTCGCCGTTCTCCTCCAGCACCGCCAGCTGCACCGTGCAGCCGGAGCGCTCGTTCAGCGCGGCCAGGTACGGGGCGGCGACCTGCCGGACGTCGATGCCGCGCAGCGCCTGCTGCGCCAGCGACAGCACCTTGCCGCCGACGCGGTAGCGCCGGTCCGCCTGGCGGTGGACGAAGCCGTGCTCCTCCAGGTTGCGCAGCAGGCGCAGCGCGGTGGACTTGTGCACGCCGATCGAGGTGGCGGCCTGCTCCAGGGTGACCGGGCCGTCGCCGAGCGAGCCGAGCAGGGTCAGCGCGCGATCGACCGACTGCGACATTGCGCCCCCCAGTCCTGGTTCCGGTCCGGCGGCGCGGTGGTGCGGTGGTTGCCGTGGAGGCCGCTCGGTGGTGGCCGTCAGGCTAACCGTTCGGGGGCCGTCCGCCGTACCGGGCCCCGGCCCTCCTGCCCTTCCGGCCCCTCCACTCTGCCCCGGCTCGTGGCTGATGGCCGGATCGCAATGGTGCGCGGCCGATCCGGCGGACCCTCAGCCGACCGAAGGCCCTCTACAATCGGATGGTTATGCCATACCTGGACCATGCGGCGACCACGCCGATGCTGCCCGAGGCGATCGCCGCGATGTCGGCGCACCTGGGGGTCGTCGGCAACGCCTCCTCCCTGCACGCGGCCGGTCGCCGGGCCCGCCGCGTCGTCGAGGAGGCCCGCGAGTCGCTCGCCGAGTCGCTCGGCGCCCGGCCCAGCGAGATCGTCCTCACCGGCGGCGGCACCGAGTCCGACAACCTCGCGGTGAAGGGCCTGTACTGGGCCCGCCGCGACGCGGACCCGGCCCGCACCCGGGTGCTGTGCAGCCCGGTCGAGCACCACGCGGTGCTGGACGCCGTGCACTGGCTCGCCGAGCACGAGGGCGCCACCGTGGACTACCTGCCGGTGGACGCGTTCGGGCGGGTCCACCCGGCGGCGCTGCGCGAGGCCATCGAGCGCGACCCGGCCTCGGTCGCGCTGGTCACCGTGATGTGGGCCAACAACGAGGTGGGCACCGTCCAGCCGGTCGCCGAACTCGCCGCCGTGGCGGGGGAGTACGGCATCCCGATGCACGCCGACGCGGTGCAGGCGCTCGGCCAGGTGCCGGTCTCCTTCGCCGAGTCCGGGCTGACCGCGCTCACCGTCACCGGCCACAAGATCGGCGGCCCGTTCGGCATCGGCGCGCTGCTGCTCTCGCGCGGCGCCGCGCCCGTCCCGCTGCTGCACGGCGGCGGCCAGGAGCGCGACGTCCGCTCCGGCACCCTGGACGCGCCCGCCGCCGCCGGCTTCGCGGCCGCCGCGGCGCTCGCCGTCGAACGGCGCGCGGAGCACGCCGTGGAGCTGGGCGCGCTGCGGGACGAGCTGGTCGCGGCGGTGCTCGCGGCCGTCCCGGACGCCGTCCTCAACGGCGACCCGGCGGCGGAGGGGCGGCTGCCCGCCAACGCGCACTTCTCGTTCCCCGGCTGCGAGGGCGACGCCCTGCTGATGCTGCTCGACGCCCAGGGCATCGAGTGCTCGACGGGTTCGGCCTGCTCGGCGGGTGTCCCGCAGCCCAGCCATGTGCTGCTGGCGATGGGCGTGGACCCGCTGCTGGCGCGCGCCTCGCTGCGGTTCTCGCTCGGGCACACCTCGGTGCGTTCGGACGTGGACGCGCTCGCGGCGGCGATCGGGCCCGCCGTCCACCGGGCCCGCAACGCGGGGCTGGCGGCGGCCGCGCGCGCCCGGTAATCCGCTGCGGGAAGCCTTTCGGTACCACGTACGCTTGGACGCATCATGACTGACTTCCCGGGTGCCCCGACCGCTCCGTCCGCCACCGGCCGCCTGCGCGTGCTCGCCGCGATGTCCGGCGGGGTGGACTCCGCCGTCGCCGCCGCGCGCGCCGTCGAAGCCGGCCACGAGGTGACCGGCGTGCACCTGGCGCTGTCCAGCAACCCGCAGTCCTTCCGGACCGGGGCGCGCGGCTGCTGCACCATCGAGGACTCCCGGGACGCCCGCCGGGCGGCCGATGTGATCGGCATCCCGTTCTACGTGTGGGACCTCGCCGAGCGCTTCCGCGAGGACGTCATCGACGACTTCGTCGCCGAGTACGCGGCCGGGCGGACCCCGAACCCGTGCCTGCGCTGCAACGAGAAGATCAAGTTCGCGGCGCTGCTCGACAAGGCGATCGCGCTCGGCTTCGACGCCGTCTGCACCGGGCACTACGCGCGGATCGTCGACCTGCCGTCGGGCGAGCGCGAGCTGCACCGGGCCGTGGACGGGGCCAAGGACCAGTCGTACGTGCTGGGCGTGCTCGACGCGGACCAGCTCGCGCACTCGCTCTTCCCGCTCGGGGACACCACCAAGGACGTGATCCGCGAGGAGGCGTCCCGCCGGGGTCTGGCCGTCGCGAAGAAGCCGGACTCGCACGACATCTGCTTCATCGCGGACGGGGACACCCAGGGGTTCCTGGCGAAGCACCTCGGCACCGCGACCGGCGACATCGTCGACGTCGACGGCGCCAAGATCGGCGAGCACGACGGGGCGTACGGCTTCACCATCGGCCAGCGCAAGGGCCTGCGGATCGGCCGCCCGGCGGCGGACGGCAAGCCGCGGTACGTGCTGGACATCTCGCCGGTGAACAACACGGTCACGGTCGGCCCGGTGGAAGGCCTGGACGTCACGGGGCTCACCGGCATCCGCCCGCGCTGGTGCGGTACCGAGCCGCTGGTCGACGGCCGCTACACCGCCCAGCTGCGCGCCCACGGCGAGGAGGTCCCGGTCTCGGCGTCGGTGGTGGACGACACCCTCCACGTCCGCCTCGACACCCCGGCGCGTGGGATCGCCCCCGGCCAGGCCGTGGTCCTGTACGACGGCACCCGCGTGGTCGGCTCCGCCACCATCGCCACGACGGAACGCCCGGCCGTCACGGCCTGAGGGTGGGGTGGGTGGGCCTGTCCAGCCAGGCCCACTGAAAGCGGTTTTTGATCCCGCCTGCGCCGCCGGCCCGGCGGTGCAGGCGGGGGTTCAGTGGGCCCGGTTGATCAGCACCACGGCAACTGCCACCACGTGCAGCGCGGCCGCCACCGACACCCCGTAGGCGGCCCACACCCGGACGGGATCGGTGTCGGAGGGCGGCACGTCCTCGAAGCCGGGATCGTCATCCGACGGCTGCCGGTTCACCGGGGGATCGCCAGGTCGGCGTGAACGACCTTCCCGGAGGGGGACACCGTGACGCCCCACCGGCCGTGCGTGAGCCGGT
The DNA here is from genome assembly GCF_040683335.1 of Kitasatospora sp. NPDC093806. Taxonomy (NCBI): domain Bacteria; kingdom Bacillati; phylum Actinomycetota; class Actinomycetes; order Kitasatosporales; family Streptomycetaceae; genus Kitasatospora; species Kitasatospora sp. NPDC093806. Next base: position 53,579 of record NZ_JBFBDO010000029.1, on the reverse strand, counting down.
GGACCATCGCCAGGCCCCGCCCGGACGTGGCGTCGGGCCCGGCCTGGAGCATCACGGGCATCACGGGGGAGCCGTCACCGACGAGGATGCGGACGATCCGGTCGGTCGGGCAGCGGACGGCAACGAGCATGCGGGTCTGGCATCCGGTCTTGACGGCGTTGGTGGCCAGCTCGCTGACGATCACCGATGCGTCGTCCACGAGTGCGTCCAGCCCCCACTGCCGCAGCTGCGCGCCGACGAATCGGCGCGCAGCTGCCACCGACTCAGGCAGGTAGGGCAGGTGCAGGGCCGCCGGTCCGGTTCGCGGGTGGATTCCCGCTACGGCGTGTTCTCTTGCGGCGTTCGAGATCAGGCTCATCGACGCTTCCCCTTGGCGAAGTCGGCTCGTTGCGTAGAGCATCGCCGTAGAGGAAGGGTCGGACTATCACTCTCGGGTGATAGTCCGACTCCATAGAGTGGTTATCAGATTCCGACCCAGTGCGCCATGTTGGTGAGCGTGTCCGGCGTCGACCGGTGTGCGGAGACGAGTCCGGTGACCGTCTCGCGCACCATCGGGTGGTAGCGCATCTGCTGTGGTGCGAGTGTCCGGGCGTGCTGCAGCGACTTCAGCGATGCCTCCGACCGTCCGACCCACAGTTGGGCCCGGGCCACCTCCGCGATGTGCGCGGCCGCCCGCGAAGCCGGCCAATTCGCCGGGATCCGGACCCGCTCGGCGGCTCGTACGGCTTCCGCGTACTTGTACTGCTCCGCGAGCGTCGCCACCTGGTGCACGGCCACATTCGTCGGCCCGAACGACAGCCAGTGCACCTGGGTGGCCTCGCCCGTGACCTCGGAAATCCGAGCCGCCTGCGCGATGTGCTCGGCGGCTGTCTCGCCGTCCCCGGACCGTGCGGCCAACATGGCGGCGCCGAGATGGAGTTGCCCCACCGCCACGTCCCGGACTTGGCCGGTGTCGGCCTGCCCGAGAGTGTCCATGCCCACCCCGACGAGCCGCTTCCCCAACTCGAACTGGCCCGAGCGCAGGTAGACGATCGAGCGCAGATATTGCCGGACCCCGGCGAGTACCGGATCGGATGCGCGCTCGGCCGCCCAGGCCATCCGATCCAGAGCCACCACGCAGAGGTCGCTGTAGCCCAACTTCGTGGTGATGTCGTAGGCCGTGCGGTACGTGCTCGCCAATACCTGCCACGCCTTCGCTGAAGGCGTCGAATGTGCAGCTGTCGTGGCCTCTGTCATCAAGGCCGGCAGCTCCCGGGCAGCGTCCTTGATGTGGGTGCCACGAATCAGGGCGCACAAATGTTCGGCAGCGGTGTGCAGTTCATCCACCGGGCGGGGCGCGATGTCGGGATCGGCGCCCAGGTCGTACAGGTCGAGCGCCTCCCGGATCGGCTGGATCAGCACGTCGAGCTCGTCCTGTCGCAGCTCGGTCATGTACGGCTGACCGGTGAGGTCGACGGTCTGCACGAACAACGCCCGGGCGACAGCGGCGATCACGGCGGGTGTGGCGGGCTTGGCGCCCTGCTCGACCTTGGCCAGCATGCTGTAGGAGATGTGGGCGCGGGCGGCGAGTTCGCGCTGGGTGAGATGGCGAAGCTTGCGGTACTGGGCGATGCGTTCGCCCATGTGCTCGGAGACGTGCCTAGGCATACTGATACTCCGTTCGTAGCGACCAGTGCGGACGATACCCGCTGCGGATGGCGGGATGTGCCCTCACGAACGGGAGTTCGGGTTTGACGGAGCACCGCGAACCGTTTCTCTACGTCGTCGTCTGCGCTTCGGGAATCGCCGACGGGGTCGGGGAACTGATCACCTCCGCTCACGCCGAAGGCTGGAAGGTCGGGGTGATCGCCACCCCCAACGCGCTCGGCCTCATCGACCAGGCAGCCATCGAGGCCCAGACGGGCTACCCGATCCGCTCCGCCTGGCGGACCCCTGGCAGCCCCCGGCCGCTGCCTGCCGCCGATGCCATCGCGGTCGTCTCCGCCACGTTCAACACCATCAACAAATGGGCCCTCGGCATCGCCGACACGCTGGCGCTCGGCATCCTCTGCGAGGCCTACGGTCTGGGCATCCCGGTGGCCGTCCAGCCCTATGTCAACTCCGCTCTTGCCGCTCACCCGGCCTATGCGGAGAGCCTGGCCCGACTCCGCACCATGGGAGTCCTGGTCGGCGACTACGTGCCCCACAAGCCCAAGTCCGGTGGCGGCCGCGACAAGTACAGCTGGACTCACGTCCTTGACCTGCTCCGCCCGATGGTGTGTTCGATGTGAGGCATGCATCTACCGACACCGATGTATGGAGCGTCTACCTCGCCAAGGGGCAATGCCACAGGCGCGGTAGTGCATCTCGGTGGGCATGATCCTGTGTGGCCAGGCAGGCCGAATCCTGACCATCCGGCCTGCACGGAGCGGTCCCCGCTCGTACTTGGTCAGCTGGTCAGCGCACCGTCCAGGAACTCCTGCACCGGCTCGAAGAGTCCATATGGCACGTACTCGGGGATCTCCGCGAGAGCCACCCAGGCGAGCGCGTCCAGCTCGTCGGTGTCCACCACGTCAGCGGTACCACTCACTACCTCACAGGCCGTGTACGACATCAGTCGGCCGGTCTTCGGGTGAACGCGCACGCCCAGGTGCTTGATGGCGTCCACTTCCAGCCCAGTCTCCTCCGCGGTTTCGCGGACAGCCGCCTGCTCCGGCGACTCGCCGGGCTCGATCTCGCCAGCCGGGAACTGCCAGGAGAGCGGGCCCTCACTGACCCGTCGCCGGACCATCAGGACGTGGCCTTCGCAGACCACGATCGCGGCGGAGATTCCCGGGCGTTCCTCGGCAGTCTGTTGTGTCACGTCTGCTCCTCCAGGGCGGCCAGGATGGGTGGGAAGATCGTATCGGCGCTGATAAAGCGAGCCACCGAGTTTCGAGGAACCCACATCACGTCGACGTTCTCGATGGTGTCACTGTTAGTCGCCTCGCCGGTCAGGTACTCGCATAGGAAGTACTCGCAGATCACCCCTGTCACCGGGTGGAGGCGGCTGCCGAGGTTCTGGCGGATTGCGCAGTGGACTCCGGTTTCGTCCAGTGCTTCCCGGACGGTCGCGGTCTCTGGTTTGGTGCCCGGCTTGATCACCCCGGCTGGAAACTGCCAAGTGATCCCGGACGCGTCGTCGTCGCGTCGGCAGACCAGCAGCACTTCGCCTTGCCGGACAACAACCGAGATGGCCACTCGTAGGACCTGTGCAGCTGGCGTGTCGGACTTGGAGGCTCCGTTGCCGTCCTTCTTCGCTGCCAGAAGCGCGAAGCGCTGGCGGGCGGAGCCCGATGCCCTCTCGTGAGCAGCGTCGAGGAGCTGCTGCATCTCGGCTCGCGGTACGACGGACGGATCAGCATGCCATGCTGCCACGGTGCGCACTGCGATCCCGAGCTGGTTGGCGAATGCCTCGTTCGTAAGGCGGAGGGCGGACTGGAGCAGGCAGGCATAGCGACCGCTCCAGACCTCGATGACGTCCAACGCCCTTCCCCCTCCATCATGGCTGCTACCGCGGAAGAGGGCATGCGTCGAAGATGCACATCGACTGCACTGCCACTTCATCGCTACGTGGCATGGGCAACGGAAGACTTTCGCTAGGAAGCTCAAGGTCTGGCGTTGCCGGGCAACGTGAGATCTGGGTAGCTCCCGTGCGGGCAGTGGGATGGCTCCACCTCTCGGAGATTCTAGGTTAACAACCATGGCAAGACAGGTAGTTGGGCGAGTTCGCCTGCGGGGCCTCGCTCCGACGCGCCGGCGGATCGAGCGCCGCCGAGCCGAACGGGATTCACTCGTTTGCAGGGCGGTCTGGCTCGCCAAAAGTGACTCCCTGGCGCCGGTAACCTCAGTCCATGACGGGTTGACTGTCCGTCATGTCTGAGTGTCGATAAGCCGAAAGGGAACTGATGGCCGAGGACCAGGTCCACACGGTCGAGCGCACGCTCGTCCTGCTCAAGCCCGACGCGCTGGTGCGCGGCCTCGGAGGCCGGATCATCTCGCGCTTCGAGGATGCCGCGCTGAAGATCGTCGGCGTCAAGATGAAGTGGATGGACGAGGAGTTCACCCGCAAGCACTACTTCGACCTCGAAGAGCGACTCGGGGCAGAGGTCTACAACCTCACAGCCACCTTCATGCAGCAGGGGCCGGTCATCGCCCTGGTGCTGGAGGGCTACGACGCCATCGCCACCGTTCGGAAGATCGTGGGCAGCACATACCCGAACCAGGCTCCGGCCGGAACGATCCGCGGCGACCTCTCGCACATGAGCTCCGCGGGCAGCGTGGCAGTAGGTAAGGCGGTGGCCAACCTGGTCCACGCCTCAGGCAACAAGGATGAGGCTGCGCAGGAGGTTGAGCTGTGGTTCGCCAAGGATGAGCTGCACGAGTACCGCACGTTGGCCGAGATCTTCACCAACTGACGTCAGGCTGCGGCGTCACCACTGAGACGCCGCTGCGTTGAGAACCACCGGGGTACCACCGTCTGATCTGAGAGGGCACTATGACCAACCAGACCCGCCTGGCCTCCGCCGAGGAGCTGGAGTCGGTCTTCCAGCGCGAGCTGGCGACCGATCGCTGGGCGGCCACCGAGACCGCCTACGCTCTGGCGGTTAACCTTCGGGATGCTGGCGACTGGCCCAAGTCCCGCGAGTGGGTCCAGCAGTGCCTCCAGCTCCTGGAGGGCTTCCCGGGCGAGACCGAGGACCAGGCGGCGACCACCCGTGTGGCGGTCGGTGGCGTCCCGCTGCCGAACTACCTGCACGCCGGCGTGATCCGCGAGCGCTTCGGCGACCTGGGCTGACCCCGTCTCGGGTGGTGCGGCCGCCGAACAGAAGTCGGCCGCATCACCCGACACCAACCACCAACTCCATACCGCCCCATCCGGACCAGCCAGGGGCCACCCCGCATTGGTTCGGCTGGATCCGCCATGCCTGAAACGAGGAGACACGACCGTGGCTGTCGAGATCGAGATGCGCGCCCGCTTCGACAAGGAGACCCACGACCAGCTCATGGACCGCCTGCGGAAGGACGGCGAGGACCTGGGCGACGACGCCAAGCACATCTACTTCTACGTGCTGCCCGAGCAGCTGCTGAAGGTCACGGACAACACGGCCGCCGGCACCGCCAAGATCACCCTCAAGGGTAGCAAGATCGGCCAGGGCGCCGCCTTCCACGAGACCGAGTTCGTGATCGCCCGCGAGGACGTCCCGGCGGCCGTGAAGGTGTTCAACGCGCTCGGCTTCGAGTCCGCGATGCACGAGGCGTTCAACTTCCGCCACAACTTCCGCTTCCAGGGCGTGGAGATCGCCCTCAAGTGGAGCGAGGCATGGGGCTATCACGCCGAGTTCGAGGTGCTGCTCGACGACGGTGCCTCGGACGTCGCCCGCGACGAGGCGTCCGCCCAGATCGTCGACGTCGCCGCCGAGCTCGGCGTGACGCTGATGAGCGAGCAGGAGCTGGCCGACTTCGCCGCCGCCTTCGAGGCCGCCGAGCAGGAGCGCAAGGCTCGCGAGGCACAGGCCGCGCCGATCCGGTAGGAGCACGTCACCGCGGTGGACCACCAGAAGGGGGTGGGCACAGATGAGCACGACCCCGACGACCACGAGTCTGGTCGACCTGGCTGTCCGAAGGCAGCTGCCGCACCACCAGTACATGGACCCGGCAACCGTTGAGTGGATCAAGGCCAACCGGCCCGACCTCGGCGCGGCCTGGCCGCCGCCCCTGCGGCCAGCGTCGAAGCACCTCCTGAGCCGGTCCGCTCTTCCGGCAACGTGGCTGGCGGAGCCTCGCCTCCACGACTCGCTCCACGGTCTCAGGCACAGCATGCGGACCGCCGCACTGGCCGCTCTGCTCGCTGAGATCCACGAGCTGGACGACACCGATACCGCCACGGTCGTCCTGGCAGCAGCCGTCCACGACTGCCAGCGCCTGCATGACCAGGACGACCGTGGCCACGGTGCTCGTGCCGCCGTCTGGCTCGCCGCCAACGCGGACACCATCTGGACCTACTTCGGCTTGGTGGCAACGCCCCGGCGGATCATCCAGGCAGCAACCGCCATCCGCCTGCACGACGTGCCGTACGGCGCTTTCTGCTTGGACGACCAGGCCGACTACCACCGCGCCGGGCTCATCTGCGACTTGGTCAAGGCGGCAGACGCGCTCGACCGTTACCGCCTGCCGAAGCTCAGCTGGTGGCCCGACGCGCGGCATGTTCGTGAGCCGGCATTTGACCAGCTCCGCGCCGTGGCCTTCGACCTCGTCGCCGTCTCCGAGACCGCGCACCTCGCCGGAGTCAGCAGCGCCGAAGCCGTTCTGTACGCGCTCGCTGAGAAAGGGCTGGTGTAGCCGTGAGCCTCCGCGACGCCTACGACCTGTGGGCCGACGCGCATGCCTTCTTCGACTCCGCGCTGCTGCCCGAGGCCGGGCAGGCCGACCCGCTGGCAGCCCAGACGGCCTCCTGGCACAAGCGCCTGACCGATGAGACGCCGAACGGCAGCCTCCTCCGCAAGAACGCGCTCTTCGACAGCCTGAGCAGCGACGGCAAGCTGCACCTGCTCCACGTCACCCACGCCCTGGAAGAGATCAGCGAGGAGGGGGTGCTCTACCCCTCCGGCGGATGCCTCGTCGGGAGCATCTACTGCGCGCCTCTCACAGCGACCGAGCACGGCTTCCGCATGCACAACCTGGCCGCCTACGTCCTCACCAGGGAGGCCCCCGCCTCCCTCGCCAGGGTCGGCCTGGGCGGACGCGCACCCACGCCGCTGATCTTCGAGATCACCGCGCCGCCCCAGGCGTACCGCGGATTGGCGGGCGTGGACTACCTGCGGCTGGGCTCGATCCACCTGCAGATCCACACCGACCTGGAGTACCTGCTCAGCAAGACCGAGCGACACCACCTGCGCGAGACCGTCGTCGGCCGGATCAAGAACTCGGCCGCCTTCCTGGCCCTGGCCGCCGGCATCGTCTACCAGGGCTCGACCGTGGCCACGGAGGGCTTCCTGCAGCTGCTGGATGCGGCCATCCCCCGGCTGCCGATCCTTGGCTACCTCTACTTCGAGGCCCTCGCCGAGTACCTGATGCTCCACTCCACCTCTGTACGGACCCGGCAGCTGGCCGACCTCGGGGAGTTCAACAACTGGCTCTACAAGGAGATGCTGTTCGCCTCCTTCCCGGACATGGCCGGTAAATTCAACCTCGCCAGGTTCCGTCCCCGCCCGCAGCAGCTGGCGGCACTTCTTCAGCGGGTGGACCCGACCATCGACGCTGACCATGCCCGCGCGTACATGGTCGAGCGGATCAGCTACCTCGTGGCGGCCCGGCTCTTCACCAGCGGGCAGGTGCCCGAAGCCTGGCACCGCACGCGCTGGGAGTTCGACAGCCTCGCCACCCAACTCGGCCCGCTGCTCGGCCACCTCATCCACCGCGAACTCCGCAGCTTCGGCCGCTACCCCGACTTCTACTTCTACTTCGACCAGCACAAGGCTCTGCAAGCATGGAACTACTGGAACCACATGGACATCGTCGTGCCGTTCAACGGCACGATGCCCAAGGGTGAGATCGGCATCAACCCGGCCTACCCGAACCTGGACTACCGCGTCTGGCGTGCCGAGCCGGACGACGCCGGGCACCTCCACCCGACCGAGCAGCTGGCGCTCAGCATCGCGCCGCGCCTGGTCGACATCAAGTACACGCTCATGCGCAGCAGCAGCCGCTGACCGCTGCCCCACGCCCCTCGATGACCGATCGCAGAGGAGACGCATGTCCACCCACGGCCCCGCCACCCAGTCCACCGCTGCCTGGCCGGCACCCACCCAGCCCGCCGAGACGCTCTTCACCGAGATCTACCGCACCAACCACTGGGGATCTCCCGAGTCGGTCTCCGGTCCCGGCTCCGAGATCCGTCAGACCGAGGCCGTCCGGGCCGCCCTCTCCTCGGTTCTCGCGCGCTACCCGATCCGCACCGTCACGGACGTCGGATGCGGTGACGTCAACTGGATCCGCCAGGTCGACGGGTTCGATCAGCTGGACGGCTACGTCGGCCTCGACGTCGTCCCCGACCTCGTCCAGCTCAACCAGGAACGGCACGGCAGCGAGCGCATCTCCTTCCGGCAGGCCGACCTGAGCAGGGACGACATCCCGGCTGCGGACCTCGTCATCGCACGGGACTGCCTCGTCCACCTCACCCACCACGAGGTGCTCGCATTCCTCGACCACGCCACCGCCAGCCGCTCGACCTACCTGCTCGCCACCACCTATGTCGGCGTGGCCGAGAACCGCGACACCGCGGACACCCACTGGCGCCCGCTCAACCTTCAGTCGGCCCCGTTCCACCTGCCCGAGCCCGTCGAGCACTTCGACACCGACTTCACGGACGGCGGCCGGCACCACCCCGGCAACGGGCTGGGCCTGTGGACGATCGACCAGCTCAGCTCCCGAACCACCTGAACCACCACCCCAGGCGACCCAGGAAGCGAGACCCCCGATGACCTCGCACGACCAGCAGATAACCGCACTGCTCGCTCGGCTCGACCAGGCCCTCGACTCACCTGCGACCGCGCACGGTCTCGCCCGTACCCTCCGGGCGGCGGTCAAGGAAGTCGAACTGCACCGTCACCACCGGGCCAGCGTCGCTGCCCTGCCCGACGGCGTCCTCAAGCCCGGCCCCACCAAGGTCCAGATCGGCGGCGGCGGCCACCGCATCGACGGCTTCTTCAACATCGACATCGTCTCGCCGGCCGACCTCCTGTGGGACGTACGCGAGGGCATCCCACTCGCCGATGCCGGCACCGAGACGATCTTCTCCGAGCACTTCCTGGAGCACATCGACTACCCGCGGTCCGCCAAGTCCTACGCCCGCGAGGCCCAGCGCGTCCTCGCGCCCGGAGGCCAGCTCATCACCGGAGTCCCCGACGCCGCCTTCGTTCTGAACCAGTACCCGGCACCGCCGGACCGGGCCAGCGAGATGATCGACCGGTGGTACGCCAAGCGGCAGTGCCGGCGCGACATCAACACCTACCTCGACCTTATCAACTACGTCTTCCGTGACCAGGACGACGACCCGACCTATAACCCCCACTGCTGGGCGTACGACCACGAGAAGCTCGCCCAGCTCTTCACCGAGGCGGGCTTCCGCACCGTCGAGCCGTGGACCTTCGACCCCACGATGGCCAATCCGAAGCGCCAGTGGGCCAGCGTCTACGTGGTCGCCACGAAGTAGCCGCGTAGCCCGCGAGCGATCCGCACGAGAGCGCACAGGACCTCTGACTGTGGTGGCCGGCAATCCGGCCACCACGGACGGGTTGTCCGAGCGCTTCGCGGGCAATCCCTTGCCCGCGAGGAAGTCGGCGAACTCTTCGCGCTCAGCGTCGACGTCGTACTCGGCCAGCGTCTCCAGGCGGAACGCCGTCCGCTCGAAGATCTGGAACAGCCGACCGAAGTCTTCGCCCTTGATCACGTGGTGCCCACCCTTTGCTGTTCGGCCGGTTGGCATCAACGTCGCTGTCCGGGACGGTCGCGCACTCATTGCTGCGGATCTGTGACTGTACGTCAAATCTGCTGATCTGTGGGCGTAAACTGGAATGGCCACCGCCCAGTTGGGCGGTGGCCATTCCACGCGTGTGCCTACAACTTGGCGGTTCCGGCACGCGCGTTTCCAACCAACATCGGCCAGTATGCCAGTCGGGCTGTCTGCCGACTCGCATCTCGGCCACGAAAGGTCGAACGTGCACGTCGTCACCACCGAAGCGCTTGCCCTCGCCCGTCCTACCGGCACTCCACCCGCGAACGAGTTCCGGGTCCGCGTCGGGCAGTGGATGCAGAGCGTCCCGACCGGCGGGCCCTGGAAGTCCCTGGGGCCGTCCTTCGTCCTCTTCCTCATGCATGCCGCGCAGAAGGCCGACGCGGACGGGACCAACCTGCACTGCCCGCCGTCCAACCTCTGGTTCTCCCGCGCCTGCCGGGTCTCCAAGGACTCCGTCCCCGGGTTCTACCGCGCCGCCGAGGCCGCCGGCGTGCTGGCCCTGGTCCACGGCCCCTCCGGCACCCGGGTGCGCGGCTACGCCGTCACGATGCCCCTGGGCGGCGTCCCCGACTGGGACGCCGCCCTCGCCGTCCTGCGTGCCGACGGCCGCCGCGTGAAGCAGGAGTTGCTCCGCTGCGGCACCGGTGAGTCCGCACCTGCGGACTTGCCGGTGAAGTCCGCACGTGCGGTGTTGCCGAGGCCGTGCGACGCCGAGCGGAAGTCGGCACGTGCGGATTCGGGGGGCTCCGCACGTGCGGGCTCGAAGCTCCGCACGTGCGGACTGAACCAGGAAGTCCCTTACCAGGTAGAGAAGATGGCTGCTGTTGCGGTGACAGCTACCACTCCGCGCGCGGGCGACGATCCCGCTGCCGGATGGGCGCGGATGGCCGAGCACCTGCCGCCCGAGCTCCAGGAGGCCGCCCGCGCCGTCCCGGAGGACGATCTGCTGCGCCGGGTCACGGTCGCGGCGCTCCAGGACGGCTGGGCGTCCCCTGGCTGGCTGGCCGCCCGCCTGGCCTCGCATCGGCCGGAGCGTGATCCCGGTGCCGCCCCCGCCGACCGTCTCGCCGCCGGCCTGGTTGCCATCCTGTGCGCCCTCTCGGACCGACGCGCACATCAGCGGCACCCCCGGCCGCTGCCGTCCTGCGCATGAGTGGTGGTGCCGCGAGGACGGGCGGATGTCAGTGAGCCCGCCGGGTAGGGCGCTGGAGCCGGCGGAGGCCGTGAGAGACCGCCGCCGGATGGTGCGGGTCAGGGGGTTCCGCCGAGGTGTCGCACGCTTGCCGGCTCGCCGGACGGGCGCGGTGTGCGGGCGGTTGCCACGCCAGGGGCCCGCAGGAGGTCGCGCCAGTCGGCGGGCCAGTTGGCCAGGGCGAGGACGCCCATGATGACGAGGTGGACCGGGGCGGCCCAGCTCTCCATCGCCGGGTCGTGGTTGACGATGTGGGTGGTGGCCGCGCCGGTGAGCACGAACATCAGCGTCGTGGCGCCCAGGAAGCGTGCTCGCTTGTCGGGGATCACCAGCAGGGCGGCGGCGACGCCTTCCAGGGCGCCGACCACGAAGCGCATCCAGGACGGGTACCCCCACTCGACGAACTTTGCGGAGTACGCCGAGCTGAACATCGTGTCGCCCGACCAGTACTTGGTCACGGCGCCCAGGGCGAACTCAAAAGCCAGGAACCAGTACAGACCGGTCATGAGGCGCTTCGACATGTGTGTTCCTTCAGGGGGAGTCGGGCAGGGCAGGGGGGTGAACTACGCGGCGGTGGTGGCTTCCCAGGTGAAGCCGTCGAGGTCGGTGAAGGTGTCGGTGGTGCTGCCGAGGACGATGCGGTGGGAGCCGGTGCCGTCGACGGGGACGCCGAGGTCCTTGGCGAGGGCGCGGCGCTTGTAGAGCGCGAGCTTGACGGGGCTGGCCTGGCCGGTGGCGAACTCGGCGTACTTGCCGCCGAAGCTCTTGGCGACGGTGAGGCCGCGGTCGACGTAGAACTGCTTGGTGGCCTTGACGTCGTCGACGCCGATGAGCAGGACGATGTCGTCGATCTCGTGGGTGGCGGGGCCGGTGTCCTTCTTGGCGGAGGTGGCGATCTTCCAGATGGTGCCGTCGGGGGCCTGGACGACGCCGCTGTAGCCCCACAGCGACTTGGCGGCGGGCTTCAGGACGGTGGCGCCGGCGGTGAGGGCGGCGGTGAGGAAGTGGTCGACGTTGGCGGGGCTGGAGACGGTGAGGGCGAGGGTGAAGCCGTGGAAGCCGGTGGTGTGGGTGTCGGAGGTCCGCAGGTGCAGGTGGGTGTGCAGGCCGAAGGCGGTGTAGAAGCGGGTCGCGGCGTCGAGGTCGGCGACCTCGAGGGTGACGGAGGTGATGGCGGTGGGGGCGGTGGGGGCGGTGTTGTTCGTCATGACCATCACGCTAGGGGCGGGGTGGAGGACGGGGCTTCTCGATTCCTGACGGGTCTGGCGAGCTGCTTCGCGACGCACGCGGGCATGGCGGGGGTGCTTCCTCAAATAAAGCTCTGAAGATCGCCGAGGCGATGGACAGGCTCATGACCAAGCTCATACGTTCAGGCCTTGATCATCCGTCAACCAGGCGGAATTCACGGGGAGTTGTTCAATGTCGAAATTCACTCGGGCCACTGCGGGCATCCTGGGTGCGGCCGCGATCATGGCTTCGTCGCTGATCATGGCTCCCGCCGCGCACGCGGCGAGCGGTGGCGGCTGTTGGGAGTACTCGGAGGGCCTCCGGGAGGACTACGTCGACTGGAAGTCCTGCATCAGTGCCCCGCGGGCGGGCGTCGGCCGGCCGGACGCCTACGTGACCCTGCGCGCGGGGCACCCCGCGTGCAAGATCCAGCTGCAGACGCTGGAGACCGGCGGTTCGCGGATCATGTCGCAGAAGATCTACGACTGCCCTGCGGGGGCCGTCCGGAACATGCACTTCACCGCGCCCGACTTCACCGGCCGCGACGGCCGGGCCTACGGCAACTACACGACCATCTACTGGACCAGCCGCCACACCGCCACGCTGGCCAACAAGAGCCCCTGGCTGAAGCTGCCGTAACCGCCGAAGGGACCAGTGCCACGCGGTACGGGCCCGTACCGCGTGGCACTGGAGAGGACGGCATGGGTTTCCATGAGCAGTACCGTGACTTCGTCGAGGAACTGGAGCGGATCACCCCGGAGGGTGTGCGGATCGAGTGGTCCGGGGACACGCTGATCCTCCAGGGGAGGCCGTCGAACATCCACCAGCTCAACATCGCCCAGGTGCGCAGGCAGTTCGAGCGGTACGCGCCCGACGATTACCTGCCCAGCGAGCGGAGTGCCATCGTCAGTCCGGATGGCTCAAAGGGCCGCGGGCCGGACCTCACCTACCTGCCGGTGGAGGTCCTCTCCGAGCCGGGCAACAAGGCCCCCGCCGCGGAAGCCCTGATCGCCGTGGAGGTCGTGTCGCCGTCCAACCCGGGCAACGACTGGATGGACAAGCTGCACGACTACGCCGTGATGCGCATCCCGCTGTACCTGATCGTGGACCCGCGCCAGCAGACGGTGACGCTGTTCTCCGAACCGAACCACGATCGCTACCACACCCGCAGCGACCGGAAGTTCGGCGACGAGATCCGCATCCCGGAACCCTTCGGCTTCACCCTGAGCCTGTCGGCGCTCGTCCCGTACCAGGACTGACACCTGACTGGTCGGATTCGCTTCCCGCAGGTCCGGCCCGTGATGGCTCAGGGGTGGTTGAGCCGGGTCGAGTGGTTCGGCGACATGCTGATCATCCAGAGGCTGCCCTCGAACGTCCAGCTCGATATTGCCCAGGCGTGCCGGAAGTTCGAACAGGACGCTCCCGATGGCTGTCTCGCCGCGGCTCGTCCCGGAACGATCGCCGCGACAGGTGGTCATACGTGATGCGGCATGAACCCGAGACACTCGGTCCGCCGCCACATCTGTCCCTCGCCCACATGTGGATGGGGAGGGGTCACCGTACTCGGCCGTATGCGCTGAGCCTGGCTGTGGTCGACCGGAGACGCTGATCGGGAGCTGGCAGCAGCGCGCCGCGCCCAACGGGCTGGTGCCCCCGATCTGAGTATCTGTACGGATGGGCACCAGGCCACGTGGGGAATAGCATGCGCCCGATGCGTGCCGGCATCAGCGAGGGAGGGGTACATGGGCGACATCAAGGTCAATCCAGGTGAGATACGCAAATCCGGCGGCGCGGCTCGAGCGATAGGCGGGGAATTTAAAGCACCTGTCGAGGCTGCCATAGCCGCCAGCCACCAGACCGCCGGACATCTGTCAGGTTGGTCGGTCGCCGCGCGACTGGACCAACTGGCAAACGGTTGGGCGCCGGCCCTGGCGACCGTTCAGGAACGTTTCACCAAAACGGCGAACAGTCTGGATTCCACCGCGCAGGAATACGATCGCAACGAGAATGCGATCACCGACGTGTGGCAGAAGCAGGGGCCGATGTGAGCACCAACCTCGAACTGCTTCTTCGATTCGACCCGGCCGGATTGCATGATGCGGCGAAGAATTGGCGCGGATTGTCGAGCTTTGCGCACAGCGCCGACGGCCGCCACCGCAGCCAGGTGAACGGGCCGCTGCGCCATATGCAGTGGTCGGGCAAGGATGCCGAGTATGCCTTCTCCAATCTGGAGCGTACCGAGCAGATCCTGGAGATTGTACGAGTCGAGTCGGCTGCCATCGCACTCGTCCTGGATACCGTCGCCGACCGCATGTACCAAGCACAGACGAATCTCAAGAACGCCATCTACCGAGCTGAGGAGTGGGGCCTGTCGGTTGCCTCGGACGGGACGGTGCAATTGCCCAAGCAGAGCTATGCGGAGCAGCACGACGCCGACGGCCAGGCGGATCGGAAGGCATTGGTGACGCTGAGGGGAGAGGCCCAGGATCGGATCAACAAGGCTCTTGCCAGCGCCCAGGAGGCCAGCGACAAGGGTGCCTTGGCCCTCAGTCGTCTCGACGCCGACATCCTGACTCGGCCCCGAGTCTTCGGCTCAGCGGCCGAGACCGCGCGAGATGTGAAGGACATCGAGAAGGACCTCGGTCTCAGCGGCCCGTACATCCCGGAGAACACCGACCCGCAGAAGTCCGCTGACTGGTGGAAGTCCCTCACGCCTGACCAGCAGAGCAGTTACCTGGCGCTGCACCCTGACCAGGTCGGACGGCTGGACGGCCTTCCGGCCACCGTACGGGACGAAGCCAACCGACTGCTTCTCGAGCAGCAGCTGGATGAGATGAAGGCCGGAGACGCGCGTGGAAGTGGGCTCACGTTCGAGGAGTACAACAAGCGTGAAGGTGCCCTGCGCGAACTCAAAGAGCGGCTCGACCGGCAGGATGGTGAAGCTGCGGAAAAAAAGCTATTCCTGCTGGGTCTTGATGCGAAGGGCGACGGCAAAGCCATCGTCGCTCTTGGGAACCCGGATACCGCCGACCATACCGCCGTCATGGTTCCTGGCACCGGCACCACGTTGGGAAGCATGCCTGGCCAAATCACGCGGATCACTGCACTTCAGGACGCCGCCATCGACGCAGCTCATGGAAACAAGAATGTGTCGGTGATCTCGTGGCTGGGATATGACGCCCCCGAGATCCCTCCGGAGAGCTTGGGGGTCGCGGGTACTGGCCGCGCCAAGGACGGTGCTGAGGCGATGCGCCAGTTCACCTTGGGAACGAGGGTCGCCCAAGGCGACCACCGCAGCCATCTCACGGTCCTCGGCCACAGCTACGGCACCACGGCCGTAGGTGCTGCCGCAGCCGGGGGGCAAGGCCTGGGAGCCGATGACATCGTGGCCGTCGCCAGTCCTGGAATGACAGTGACCGAGGCTGAGAAACTGCACATCGATCCCAGCCATTTCTGGGTCGGTGCCGCGGATGACGACAACATTCGAAAAGTGGCGGGCTTCACGCTCGGCGATGATCCGATGTTCGAGAAATTCGGTGGTAACAACATCCAGATCGACACCTCCGGCCACAGCGGCTACTGGGACGAGAACTCCCAGAGCCTCGCCAATCAGGGGCGCATCATCGCCGGACAACCACCGAACACCGTTCCCAAGGAGCCGGAGGTCGATCCCAATGTTGCACCGGGTATCTGACCGTCCGCCCGAATGCGGCCGGCACACGACTGGGATGCTCGGTCCGCTACCAGACCGCCCACAGGGAACGCCCATGTCAGCCACCATTCCATCCCGGACCTCCACGCGGCGCTTCGGACGCCCGGGTTTCACCGCAGCCGTGGCCTTCGTGCTGCCCCTGCTCCTGGGAGGATGCATGTCCCGAACCAGCCCGACCGACCCCATACCCGTCATGGCACGCCAGGAGGCCCAGGACTGGGCCCAGCACATGACCGAGTACATGGCCCAGACCGCCGGGGGGACCATCACGCCGGACACGGTTCGACCATCATTCAGGCAATGTGTCGGAAAGAACGACGAGGTCGCGAACGACGGCCGGTACACGATGTCTTACGCCGCCTACAGTCCGATCGCCTTGGAGCAGCATCCGGAGGCTGCTCGTCGGATCCGCACGATGCTGGAACAACAGGAGTTCCAGGTCAGCGGCTACCGGGAAACGTTGAACGGCAAGGTCCAGGCCTTGCTCGACGCCTTCCAGCCTTCCGGACGTTATTTGGTGAGCGTCGAGACGATGGCGAGCGGGGACCTGATGTTCCGGATCAGCACACGTTGCCTCATGCCGCCCAGCGCAAAGCCGGACTCGACCGGTTAGGCGATTGATGCGAGCGAGGCCTGACCCGCTGCGATCCGCTTCCCGAAATCCTTCGGGCTTCACGTTGAGTCTGTCGAACCCCGTGCTGTACAGGGACTGTGACCCCGCCGGGCCGGATCCGCAGGAGGCGGATCCGGCCCGGCGTGCTTCACGGGCGCTCCACCAGTGGACGCGCAGGTCAGCCGCGCCCCAGGGTGGTGCCCCACCGTTCGGCTATGGCGGCCGCGTGCGCGAAGTGCTCGGCCGCCTCGGTGTCGCGGCCGAGCAGGCGGGCGAGTTCGCCGAGGGTGTGGGCGACCGGGGGGATGGCCAGGGTGAAGCCTGCGGCGGGCGGGGGTGCGTCGCGGTGGGGGAGTAGGACGTCGTACAGCTCCTCGGCCCGCCGCCGGTCGCCGAGGGCCACCGCCGCCATCGCGCGGAAGGTCGCGAAGACCGTGAGGAGGTAGTCGGTCCGCAGCGGGCCGACCCGGGCGAGGACGGCGCGGGCCTCGTCCGGCTCCCCGGCGGCGCACAGGGCCGCCGCGAGCAGGTCCGCCATCGACGGTCCGTACTCCTCGGTCAGCCGCCGGGCCTGCGGGACGAACTCGCCGAGCCGGCCCTGGGCGGCCCGGATCGTCGCCGTCGCGACCTGCAGGAAGCCGTCGGCGTGCGGGGAGCCCTGCCGGGCCATCCCGGCGGCGGCCTCGGCGTACAGCCGCTCGGCGTCCTCCCCGCGCCCTTCGATCAGCGCCCGCGTCGCCAGCGCGGTCTGACCGGTCACGACGGGCCCCGGCATGCGGTACGTCCGGGCGAGTTCCACGCAGGTGTCGATGTGGTCGTACGCGGCGGCGACGTCGCCTTCGGCGGCTGCGGCGGTCGAGAGGCTGGACAGGCCGAACCAGCGGAGGGCGGGCAGCTCGTGCTCGGTGGCGAGCCGGACGAGCTCCTCGCTACGGACCGCCAGCTCGCGTCCCTCGCGCTCGGCGTCGAGCTCGCGGAGCAGCGCCGCGAGCGCCCGCGCGCGCAGGCGCGGGTCACCGGAGGCCGTCGCGAGGTCGACGGCTTCCTCGGCGGCGGCCCGCGCCCGCGGGTCGCGCACGTCGGACAGTTCGGCGCAGTAGGCGAGCAGCAGCTCGCACCGGGTGGTCGGTTCGGGGAGCGGCCGGTCCAGCGAGCGGCGGAGCAGCGCGACGACGGGCTCGTCGACCGCGCCGTACGGCCGGGTCTGCCACGGCGTCGGCTCGGACCAGGCGGTGAGCGCGCGGACCAGCAGCTCGCTGCGCCCGGTGTCGACCGCGTGGTCGATCGCCCGCTGCCGGGTCGCGCGGGCGGCCATGACGGCCCCGGCCCGCACCTGGGCGCGCAGCAGCCTCCCGAGCAGGTCGACGCGGTCCGCCTCGCGGTCTCTCGACAGGTCGCCCGTCGGCTCGGCCGGGGCCCGGTCGAAGCAGTCCAGCGCGGTGGCGAGCAGCTCGGCCGCCGCGTCGTGGGCGTGGCGGCGGGCCGCCAGTTCGGCCGCGCGCAGGCAGTGCTGCACGGCCTTGGCGGCCGTCGCCGACGCCGCCGAGCGCGCGAAGTGGTGGGCCAGCGCCGAGACGTCACCCGAACCGAGCCGTTCCAGGCCGGCCGCGATCCGCCCGTGCAGGCGCCTGGCCCGCAGGCCGCTCAGATCGGCGAGCAGTGTGTCGCGCACCAGCGCGTGCGTGAACCGGACCCGGCCCGGGGCGGGCTCGGTCAGCAGTCCGGCGACCAGGCCGGAGTCCAGCGCGCCCAGCACTCCGTCCTCGTCGGTGTCCGCGGCGCCGACCAACAGCTCGATGTCCGCCTCGCGTCCGACGACCGCGGCCAGCCGCAGCACCGCCACCACCGGCTCGGGGAGGTGGCCGAGCCTGCGGCGCAGCACGTCCCGGACGCCTTCGGGGACCTCGGACAGGGCCACCAGCGCGCCTTCGCCGCTGAGCAGCCGGGCGCTCTCCCGCAGGTAGAAGGGGTTGCCGCCGGTGCGTTCGGCGAGCGCGGCGACCGTCCGGGCGTCCACCGGCCCGCCGCCCGCGGCCTCGATCACCTCGGCGACGGCCGACACGGGCAGTCCCGGCAGCGGCAGCCGCAGCGGCGAGCGCCGGGCGAGCGCGGCGAGTCGGTCGGTGAGCGGGCCCCCGGTCTCGTCCGGCCGGTAGGCGGCCACGAGCAGGACCGGTGTTCCCGGGGGCAGCTCGGTCAGGGCCGTCAGCAGGGCGAGCGTTTCGGCGTCGGCCCAGTGCAGGTCGTCCAGCAGCAGGGCCAGCGGCCGCTCGCGGGCCACCGCCGCGAGCCACCGCGACACCGCGCGGTGGAGGCGGAACCGGCCGGCGGCCGCGTCCTCGTCGGGCTCCCGGCCGGACGCGAGATCGGACGCGCGGTCGGACAGCAGCGGGGCCAGGACCTCGGCTGACCCGGCCGGGGGTGGCGCGGCGGCGGCGATCGCGCGCAGCGCCGTCACCCAGGGCCACCCGGGCGGCGCGCCCTCGTCGTCGGGTGCCTGGCCGGTCGCGACCAGCCAGCCGGCGCCGTGCAGCCGCTCGCCGAGCCGCTCCAGCAGTGCCGACTTCCCCAGCCCCGCCTCGCCGGTGACCAGCGCGACGCCGGGGCCCGCGCCGGCGGCCCGGTCGGCGGCTTCCAGCAGCCGGGCGAGTTCGGTCTCGCGGCCGACGAACGGCGCGTCGGCGGTGGTGGGTAGGGGAGGCGGGGCCGGGGCTCCGCGGCCCTCGGACGGGACCGGTGTCCGGTGTCGCGGCGCCTCCGTCGCGGTGCGCAGGACGGCGGTGCGGCCGCCCAGGACGGCCGCTTCGAGCTCGGTCAGCGCCGGCCCCGGATCGAGGCCCACCTCGGCCGCCAGGACGGCGCGGGCCCGGCGCAGCGTGGCCAGCGCGTCGGCCTGCCGGCCCGCCGCCCACAGCGCCAGCGCGTGCAGGCGCCAGCCCTCCTCGCGCAACGGCTCCTCGCGGGTGAGCAGTTCGGCCTCGGGGACGGTCACGGCGGCCTGCGCCGACCGCAGTCCGGCGGCGACGTTCAGCTCGCGCGCGACCAGCCGCAGCTCGTCCAGGCGGGCGATCTCGGCGCGGGCCCAGGAGTCGTCGGCGAACTCGGCGTACGCGCCGCCCCGCCACAGCGACGGCGACAGCGCCTCGCCGAACAGGCGCCGCGCGGTGTCCGGCTGCCGCTGCGCGGCGTCGCGGGCCTCGCGCAGCAGCCGCTCGAACCGCCCGGCGTCGACGGCCTCGCCGGGCAGCCGCAGCGCGTATCCGGGGGGTGCGCTGACCAGCAGTGCGGCCGGAGTGCGCGGCGCCCGGCCGGGCTCCAGCAGCCGGCGCAGGTTCGACACGTACGCCTGCAGTGAGGTCACCGCCCGCGCGGGCGGGGCTCCTTGCCAGACCTCCTCGACCAGCCGGTCGACCGAGACGACTTCGCCACGCGCCACCACCAGCCGGGCCAGGACCGCGCGTTGCCGCCGGCCGCCGAGCGGGACTGGCCCGCCGTCCAGCTCGGCGGCGAAGGAGCCCAGCACGCGTATGGAGACCGTCACCCGGCACAGCGTAGACGGCGACGATCGCTTTCCAAGTCGCTTCCAAACGGCCTCCATGAGCCCCCGGCGAGGCTTCTCGCACGGACACCGGGAAGGCGCCGATGTCTTCCCGCACTCCCTCCCCGCACTCCCTCCGAACGATCCGAACGATCCGAAAGACAGGAAGAGCCATGAAGCGCTTCACCACCGTCCTCTCCGCCCTGAGCGGCCTGTTCCTCCTCTACATCGGCCTCCTCTTCCTGCTCGACCCGCAGGGGTCCGCGGCCGGGTTCGGCCTGCCGAGCTGGCCCGAGCACGAGGGCACCGGCTTCCTCACCGTGAAGGGCGGCCGCGACATCGGGATCTGCCTGGGCGTCTTCGCGCTCCTGCTGACCGGCCACCGCAAGGCGCTCGGCTGGGTGCTGCTGGGGCTCACCTTCGCGCCGCTCACCGACATGCTGACGGTCCTGGGCAACCACGGGTCGACCGCCATCGCGTTCGGCGTCCACGGCGCCGCGGCCGCGACGGTCGCCCTGAACGCCGCCCTCCTCCTGCGCGAACGCCCCACCCGGGCCGCCGTCTGAGCGGGGCCGCGCACATGACCACGGACGTGCCGGGGAAGCCCGCCGCGATGGCGCATACCGCCGTATGCTTTCCCTGTGGCAGGAACCACGCGCATCACCGTCACGCTCCCGACGGAGCAGGTGGCCGAGCTGAAGAAGCTCACCGACAACGTCTCCGGTTACGTCGCGGAGGCGGTCGCCCGCCAGATCCGGCACCAGTTGCTCGCGGACGACCTCCGCCGCTACCAGGACGAGCAGGGCCGGTTCACCGATGAGGAGATGTCCGAGGCGCACGCCAGGATCTTCGGCCCCGCCGGGTCCGCGGGTTCGGCGAGCGCCGCGTGACCGAGCGCCGCGTGACCGAGCGCTTCGAGACGGTCGTGCTGGACTCGCAAGGTCTGTCCGCGTGGATCGCGCAGGACCGGGGCGTACTCGCGATGCTCCAGGTGTTCCACGCCATGGGGGCTGACCTCGTGGTCGGCGCGAACACCATCGTGGAGGTCACGCACGCACGCGTGAACGAGGCCCGGCTCAGCCGGACGCTCTCCCGGGTCAAGGTGGAGCCGGTCACCGGGCAGGCTGCCAGGGCCGCGGCCAAGCTGCTGGCGCAGGCCGCGCTGCACGGTCACAAGTACGCGATCGACGCCACGGTCGCCGAGGCGGCGCTGCGCCAGCCGGGTCCGGTGGCCATGCTCACCTCGGACGTCGACGACATGGCGAAGCTCTGCGGCGGCCGGGTCCGGCTCATCGCGATCTGAGGCCGGGCGGGGCCAATTCGGTAGTGGGTGGATCGGTCGCCGTGATAGACCGGGGAGCACTATGAACATCACTGTCTTCTGCTCCGCGTACTCGCTCGACGACCGTTACTCCGCCCCCGCCGCCGAGTTCGCGCGGCTGCTCGGGGAGGGCGGGCACACCCTGGTGTGGGGTGGGTCCAACGCCGGGCTGATGGGGTTGCTGGCCGACGGGGTGAAGGCGGCCGGGGGGCGGCTGGTCGGGGTCTCGGTCGAGTTGCTGAAGCACAAGGCGTACGTGGGAGCCGACGAGCTGATCACCACCGCCGACCTGGCCGAGCGCAAGGCGCAGCTGCTGATGCGGGCGGACGCGGTCGTCGTGCTGGTCGGCGGGCTCGGGACGCTGGACGAGGTCACCGAGGTGCTGGAGCTCAAGAAGCACGCGCTGCACGACAAGCCGGTGATCGTGCTGGACACCGAGGGGTTCTACGCGGGGCTGCGCACCCAGCTGGAGCGGATGGACGCGGAGGGGTTCCTGTCGAGGCCGCTCGGTGAGCTGATCACCTTCGCCGACGCCCCGGCGCAGGTTTTCGAGCAGCTGAAGGCCTGAGAGGATCGGGGCCATGGCTGCACATCTGATCACCGGCGCCGGCTCCGGCATCGGCGCCGTCCTCGCCACCCTCCTCGCCAAGCGCGGGGACGAGCTCTGGCTGCTGGCCCGCGACGCCCGGCGCGCCGCCGAGCTGCGTGAGCGCTTCCCCGGGGCGAAGACCCTGGTCGGCGACCTGGCGGACCCGGCGAAGCTGTCCTGGGCCCTCGGGCACCAGCAGCCGCCGGTCGAGCTGGACTCGCTGCTGCACCTGGCCGGCATCGTCGAGCTGGGCCAGGTCGGGGAGCTGCCGGTCAAGGCCTGGCAGGAGCAGCTGAACGTCAACCTGGTCGCCCCCGCCGAGCTGACCAGGCTGCTGCTGCCCTCGCTGCGGCTCGCCAAGGGGCACGTGGTCTTCGTCAACTCGGGCGCCGGGCTGCGGACCAGCGCCGAGTGGTCGGCGTACGCGGCGAGCAAGCACGGGCTGCGGGCGCTCGCCGACGCGCTGCGGCTGGAGGAGCACGAGCACGGCGTCCGGGTCACCTCGGTGTTCCCGGGCCGGACCGACACCCCGATGCAGGTCAAGGTGCACCAGCAGGAGGGCAAGGAGTACGACGGCGGCCGCTGGATCGAGCCGGCGTCGGTGGCCAAGGCGATCCTGGCCGCGCTGGACGCCTCCCGGGACGCCGAGATCACCGAGCTCACCGTCCGCCCGGGGTACTGAGGCGGGGGAGGCCGCGCCGACTAGGCTCGGGCGGGTGAGCAACGGACACCCCTTCCCCGACCTGGTCGGCGCCGCCACCGGCGTCGGCTCGCTGCCCGGCACCGACGCCCGGGAGGCCGCCAAGACGGCCACCGGCGCGCTGGAGCACCTGCCGTTCCTGCCGGAGCTGCCCGCGCGCGGGCCGGGGGCCGACATGATCGGCCGCTCCGCCGGACTGTTGGTCGAACTGTTCGCGCAGACCGAGCCGAGCGGCTGGCGGTTCACCGACCGTCCGGGCCGGGATACCCGGCGCGCGCACTCCTGGCTCGGCGAGGACCTGGACGCGCTGGAGGAGTTCACCCAGGACTACCGGGGCGCGCTGAAGGTCCAGGCGGTCGGGCCGTGGACGCTCGCCGCCTCGATCGAGCTCAAGTACGGCGAGAAGGCGCTCGCCGACCGCGGCGCCTGCCGGGACATCGCCGGCTCGCTCACCGAGGGCCTGCGCCGCCACCTCGCCGACGTCCGCAGGCGGGTGCCGGGCGCCGAGGTGGTGCTCCAGCTGGACGAGCCCTCGCTGCCCGCCGTGCTGGCCGGCGAGGTGAAGACCGCCAGCGGCTTCCAGCGGCTGCGCGCCGTCGACCGCCAGGTGGCCGAGGAGGTGCTGCGCGACGTGGTCGGCGGCCTGGACGCGCCCGTCGTGGTGCACTGCTGCGCGCCGCGGGTGCCGCTGCCGCTGCTGCGCCGGGCCGGGGTGGCGGGGGTCTCGCTGGACTTCTCCTTGCTGACCGAGCGTGAGGACGAGGACCTGGGCGAGGCGGTCGAGGCGGGCACCATGATCCTCGCGGGTGTCGTCCCCTCCACTGACCAGGCCCCCGTTCAATCAAGGGCAGTGTCAGACCCGGCCGGTAGTGTCCAGGGTGTCAGGACGTTGTGGCGCAGGCTCGGGTTCGCCCCGGAGCTGCTGGGCCGCCGTGTGCTGGTGACGCCCACCTGCGGGCTGGCCGGGGCCTCCCCGGCGTATGCGCGCAAGGCGCTGTCACTGAGCGTGAAGGCGGGCCAGAGCCTGGTGGACAACCCGGAATGAGAAGTTAACGGAGGGCTTGCGGTGGTGGCTGTCGAGGGTTGGGAGGACGTCCCGGCGGAGGTGCGCGGGCGGCACGCCGAGCTGGCGGCGGAGATCACGGACCACCGGGCCCGCTACTACGAGCAGGACTCGCCGGTCGTCAGCGACGCCGAGTTCGACGTGCTGATGCGCGAGCTGGAGGCGCTGGAGGCCGCGCATCCGGCGCTGATCACGCCGGATTCGCCGAGCCAGGTCGTCGGCGGCGCGCCGACCGGGCTGTTCGCGCCGGTCGAGCACCGGGAGCGGCTGCTCAGCCTGGACAACGCGATGGACGACGAGGAGCTCGGCGCCTGGGCCGAGCGGGTCGCGGGCGAGCTGGCCGGGATCGAGTACCACTACCTGTGCGAGCTGAAGGTGGACGGCCTGGCCGTCAACCTCACCTACGAGAACGGCCAGTTGGTGCAGGCGGCGACCCGCGGCGACGGCCGGGTCGGCGAGGACATCACCGCCAACGTCCGCACCATCAAGGAGATCCCGCACCGGCTCCAGGGGGACGACGTCCCCGAGCTGGTGGAGATCCGCGGCGAGGTCTACTTCCCGACCGACGCCTTCGAGGCGCTCAACGCCTCCTTCGCCGAGGAGAACGAGCGCCGCCGGCTGGAGAACGAGGAGCGCGCCAAGGAGGGCAAGCGGCCCCGGGCGATGATCCGGCTGTTCATGAACCCGCGCAACGCCGCCGCCGGCTCGCTGCGCCAGAAGGACCCGCTGGTCACCGCCTCCCGTCCGCTGCACATGGTGGTGCACGGCATCGGCGCGCGGTCCGGCTTCGACATCGACTGCCAGTCGCACGCCTACGACCTGCTGCGCGCCTGGGGCCTGCCGACCGCCCGGCACAACAAGGTGGTCGGCACGCT
Organism: Kitasatospora sp. NPDC093806; assembly: GCF_040683335.1. NCBI lineage: Bacteria > Bacillati > Actinomycetota > Actinomycetes > Kitasatosporales > Streptomycetaceae > Kitasatospora > Kitasatospora sp. NPDC093806. The sequence goes on along the minus strand of NZ_JBFBDO010000029.1, from coordinate 29,214 downwards.
CGACGAGGTGCGGGCGTTCATCAAGCACTTCGGCGAGCAGCGGCACTCGGTCGAGCACGAGATCGACGGCGTGGTCGTCAAGGTGGACGAGATCCCGCTGCAGGGCCGGCTCGGCGCCACCTCCAAGTCCCCGCGCTGGGCGATCGCCTGGAAGTACCCGCCGGAGGAGGTCACCGGCAAGCTGGCCGCCATCAAGATCGGCATCGGCCGCACCGGCCGGGCCACCCCGTACGCGGTGCTGGCCGAGCCGGTGAAGGTGGCCGGCTCGATGGTGCAGTACGCGACGCTGCACAACCAGGACGTGGTCAAGGCCAAGGACGTCCTGCTCGGCGACACCGTGGTGCTGCGCAAGGCCGGGGACGTCATCCCGGAGATCCTCGGCCCGGTGTACGACCTGCGGGACGGCACCGAGCAGGCGTTCGTGATGCCCTCGCACTGCCACGAGTGCGGCGCCGAGCTGCGTCCGATGGCCGAGGGGGACATCGACCTGCGCTGCCCCAACGCGCAGTTCTGCCCGGCCCAGATCCGCGAGCGGATCGCCTTCCTCGGCGGCCGCTCGGCGCTGGACATCGAGGGCCTCGGCTACGTCGCCGCCACCGCGCTGACCCAGCCGCTGGAGCCGGCCGACGCGCCGGTGGGCAACGAGGGCGACATCTTCGGCCTGACGGTCGAGCAGCTGCTGCCGATCCGGGTGCTGGTGCGCGACCAGAAGACCGGCATGCCCAAGCTCGACGACGAGACCGGCGAGGAGAAGGAGGTGCCCTTCTTCGCGACCACCACGGGGGCGCCGAAGAAGAACACCGGCCTGCTGCTGGAGAACATCGAGAAGGCCAAGGACCGCCCGCTCTGGCGGTTCCTGAACGGCCTTTCGATCCGGCACGTCGGTCCGGTCGCCGCCCAGGACCTCGCCCGGGAGTTCCGCGACCTGGACGCGATCTTCGCGGCGAGCGAGGAGCGGCTGGCCGCCACCGAGGGGGTCGGCTCGGGCACCGCGCGCTCGATCATCGAGTGGTACCAGGTGGACTGGCACCGGGAGATCGTCGAGAAGTGGCGGGCCGCCGGGGTCCGGTTCACCGAGGAGGCGGCCGAGGAGCAGGGCGAACGCCCGCTGGAGGGGCTGACGGTGGTCGTCACCGGCACGCTCGCCGGGCACACCCGGGACGGCGCCAAGGAGGCGCTGACCTCGCGGGGCGCGAAGGTGACGGGGTCGGTGTCGAAGAAGACGCACTTCGTGGTCGCCGGTGACAACCCCGGGTCCAAGTACGACAAGGCCGTCCAGCTGGGGCTGCCGGTGCTGGACGACGCGGGCTTCGCGATCCTGCTGGAGCAGGGGTCGGCGGCCGCCCGGGTGCACCTGGGGCTGTCGCCGGAGCCGGAGGAGCCCCCGGCGAAGAAGGCGCCCGCCAAGAAGGCCGCCGCGAAGAAGGCCGCGGAGGCCGAGGAACCCGTCGAGGAGTCCGCCGGGGAGTCCACCGAGGAGCCCGCCGGGGAGGTCGCCGCCGAGGGCTGACCCCGCGCGCGGAAGCGCCGAATCCGGCTTGTTATCGTCCTGATGCAACGTCATCGGGTGCCGCACAGTGAGAGCGGGCATTGTGTCACTGTGCGGCACCGGAGCGCGGTGGCGTATTTCCGGTTGTCCGAAAGTCTGCCCGTTGGGTGAAGCCGCGCATACCCTGGAGCGCAACAGAGTGTCAGCAGGGGTGGGGGTACCGGCTGAGCCGGACTCCGCGGGGCCGCTCCATGCCCGGCAGGCTGCCGGCACCGGTACGGTGCCTCACCGCTAGGCGGCCTGACGGGGCGGGCCCGACGGAGGACTGGGCTTATGGATCGTACGACCGGCGGTGCGCCCACACGCCCGCCGCAGGGGGTGGCAGGTGCGGTCCTGCTGCTCGGCGTGCTGCTGGCCGGCGCCGCGCCGCTCATCCCGCTGGCCGTGCTGGTCTACCGCTACGAGCCCGAGCTGCTGCCGCTGTTCGCGGTGCCGCTGGCCGTCCTGGTCGCGGCCTGGCGGATCGCCCGGGACCGGGCCCGGGACCAGCTGACCGACCCGCTCACCGACCTGCCCAACCGCCAGGCGTTACTGCTCGCCGCCCAGGAGGCGATCGCCGAGCACGCCGAGGGGTACAGCGTCGGACTGATCCTGCTCGACCTCGACTGCTTCCGATCGCTCAACGACACGCTCGGTCACACCGCCGGCGACCGGCTGCTCGTCCACATCGCCCGAAGACTGCACCGGGCGCTGCGCTCCGGCGGAGCGGTCGGCAGCGCCACCCGCGAGTCGATCGACGACGTCTTCGCCGGCCTGCCCCGGCACTACCGCGGCCGCCCGATGGTCGCCCGGATGGGCGGCGACGAGTTCGCCGTGCTGCTGCCCGGCATCGGCTGCCCCGACTCGCTGGAGAAGGTGGCCAAGGCGCTGATCGCCGAACTGGCCGCGCCGATCCGCCTCGACGGCCTGCTGCTGGTCCTGGAGGCCAGCGCCGGCGTCTGCGTCTTCCCCCAGCACGCCCAGGACGCCGAGTCGCTGCTGCGCCGCGCCGACGTCGCGATGGGTCACGCGCAGCGCGGCCGCACCTCGGTCGAGCAGTACGACGAGGCGCAGGACGCCGACACGCCGTACCGGATCGGGCTGCTGGGCGACCTGCGGCGCGCGCTGGAGACCGGCGAGGTGCAGCTGCACTACCAGCCCAAGGTGGCCTTCGACGGCCGGGTGGTCGGACTGGAGGCGCTGCTCCGCTGGGAGCGGCCCGGCCAGGGCAAGGTCTCGCCGGACGAGTTCGTCGGCCTCGCCGAGTCCAGCGGGCTGATGCCCCGGCTGACCGACTACGTGCTGGAGGCCGCGGTCGGCCAGCTCGCGCACTGGCGCGAGCTCGGGCTCCAGGTGCAGGTCGCGGTGAACGTCTCGCCGCGCGACGTGCTGAACCCCGGCTTCGCCCAGCGGGTCGCCGGCCACCTGGTCCGCCACCAGGTGCCGGCCCACGCGCTCCAGCTGGAGATCACCGAGCGGCTGCTGCTGGACGACTCGCGGCGGGCCGCCGACACCCTCGCCGAGCTGCGCGGCTACGGCGTCGGGATGTCCCTGGACGACTTCGGCACCGGCCACTCCTCGCTGGTGCGGCTGCGCAGCCTGCCGGTCGGCGAGCTGAAGATCGACCGGTCCTTCGTCTCCCGGATGGTCGCCGACGACCACGACGCGGCGGTGGTCCGCTGCTCGGTCGAGCTGGCCCACTCGCTCGGCCTGACCGTGGTCGCCGAGGGCGTCGAGGACGACGAGACCTGGGAGCGGCTGAACTGCATGGGCGTGGACGCGGTGCAGGGCTGGCTGGTGTCGGCGGCGCTGCCGGCCGAGCAGGCCACCGCCTGGCTGCGGGTGCACCGCACCGGCCCCTCGCCGGTGGAGCGGCTCACCGGGGCCTCGGCCGACCGGCTGTCCGCCGCCGATCGGCTGTCCGCCGCGGACCGGCTGCCGTCCGCCATCCAGCCGGTGCTGCCGTCGGTGATCCAGCCGGCCATCCAGCCGGTCCTGCCGCCGGTGATCCAGGCGGTGCAGGCCGCGCGGGCCGAGATCCAGGCGCCCGGGCAGCAGAGTTGGGCGCAGACCCGCCCGCAGTGAGGCGGCCGTGCGACCGCGGCGCGGCGGTCCGCGCGGCGGGGGTGACCGGGGCCCGCCGTTACTCGTTGGCCGGTGGCCGGGTCGCGCCCCATAGGATGGGGCCCACAGACCAAGAGGACGGAAGCGCCGGACCCGGCCGCTGCCGCCCGGGCCCGGGCGCCGCCGGCAGGCGGTACCGGGCCTCACCAGAACTCACCCCCTGAGGATCGCTGCATGCCTGGCATCACGCGCGAGGAGGTCGCCCACCTCGCTCGGCTGTCGCGTCTTGAGTTGCAGGCCGAAGAGCTGGACCACTTCGCCGAGCAGCTCGACGTGATCATCGGCGCGGTCGCCCGCGTTTCCGAGGTCGCCGGACAGGACGTCCCGCCCACCTCCCACCCGCTGCCGCTGACCAACGTCATGCGCGCGGACGAGGTCCGGCCGTCGCTCACCCCGGAGCAGGCGCTGGCCGGTGCCCCGGCCGCCGAGGAGCAGCGTTTCCGCGTTCCCCAGATCCTCGGGGAGGACTGACCGAGATGACCGAGCTGATCAAGTACACCGCCGCCGAGACCGCGGGCGCCATCGCCAAGGGCGAGGTCTCCGCCGTCGAGGTCGCGCAGGCGCACCTGGACCGGATCGACGCCGTCGACAAGAAGGTCAACGCCTTCCTGCACGTCGACACCGAGGGCGCGCTGGCCGCGGCCCGGGCCGTCGACGAGAAGCGCGCCAAGGGCGAGGAGCTGGGCCCGCTGGCCGGTGTCCCGCTGGCGCTGAAGGACGTCTTCACCACCAAGGGCGTGCCGACCACCTGCGGCTCCAAGATCCTCGAAGGCTGGATCCCGCCGTACGACGCCACCCTGACCACGCGTCTCAAGGACGCCGGCGTGGTCATCCTCGGCAAGACCAACATGGACGAGTTCGCGATGGGCTCCTCCACCGAGAACTCCGCCTACGGCCCGACCGGCAACCCGTGGGACCTCTCCCGCATCCCCGGTGGCTCCGGCGGCGGTTCGGCCGCCGCGCTGGCCGCCTTCCAGGCCCCGCTGGCGATCGGCACCGACACCGGCGGCTCGATCCGCCAGCCCGGCGCCGTCACCGGCACCGTCGGCGTGAAGCCGACCTACGGCTCGGTGTCCCGCTACGGTCTGGTGGCCTTCTCCAGCAGCCTGGACCAGGGCGGCCCGTGCGCCCGCACCGTGCTGGACGCGGCGCTGCTGCACGAGGCCATCGCCGGGCACGACCCGCTGGACTCCACCTCGATCGACGCGCCGGTCCCGGCCGTGGTCGAGGCCGCGAAGCTGCGCGACGTGCGCGGCATGCGGATCGGCGTGGTGAAGGAGTTCGCCGGCGAGGGCTACCAGGCCGGCGTGATGCAGCGCTTCAACGAGTCGGTGGAGCTGCTGCGCGAGCTGGGCGCCGAGGTCGTCGAGGTCTCCTGCCCGTCGTTCACCCTGGCGCTGCCCGCGTACTACCTGATCGCGCCCAGCGAGGCCTCGTCCAACCTGGCCCGCTTCGACGCGATGCGCTACGGCCTGCGGGTCGGCGACGACGGCTCCCGCTCGGCCGAGGACGTCACCGCGCTCACCCGTGAGGCCGGCTTCGGCGCCGAGGTGAAGCGCCGCATCATCCTCGGCACCTACGCGCTCTCCTCGGGCTACTACGACGCCTACTACGGCTCGGCCCAGAAGGTGCGCACGCTGATCTCGCGCGACTTCGACGCCGCCTTCGCCGGCGTGGACGTCCTGGTCTCGCCGACCACGCCGACCACCGCCTTCCCGATCGGCGAGCGCGCCGACGACCCGATGGCGATGTACCTGGCCGACCTCTGCACGATTCCGTCCAACCTGGCGGGCAATGCGGCCATGTCGCTGCCGGTCGGCCTGGCCCCGGAGGACAATCTCCCGGTCGGCCTGCAGATCATCGCGCCCGCGATGGCGGACGACCGCCTGTACCGCGTGGGCGGCGCCGTGGAGGCCGCACTCAACGACAAGTGGGGGCACACCCTGCTGGAGGAGGCACCGGCACTGTGAGCAAGATCGAGAAGGCCAAGGGCTTCAAGCATTCCAAGCCCGGTCTCTGGCTGTCCATCGGGACCAGCGCGTTCGGCGCGATCTCCGTCGTCAAGGACGTCCGCAAGGCCCGCGACGAGAGCGACACCCTCAAGCTGGTCAACGCCCTGGTCGGCGCCGCCGCCCTGATCACCGGCACCGCCCTGCTGGTGCGCGAGCTGCGCCGCCTCGGCGACGACGACGTCCTGCTGGGCTGACCGAGCCCGCGCGGCCCGGCCGGTACCGCCGTACCGGCCGGGCCTGCACCTCCGAAGACTTTTAAGTGAAGGGGACGCTGTGAGCGTCAAGAACCTGGTCTCCTACGAGGACGCTCTCGCGTCGTACGACCCGGTGATGGGCCTTGAGGTCCACGTCGAGCTGGGCACCAAGACCAAGATGTTCTGCGGTTGCTCGACCGAGCTGGGCGCCGAGCCGAACAGCCAGGTCTGCCCGACCTGTCTGGGCCTGCCCGGTTCGCTGCCGGTGGTCAACGCGGTGGGCGTGGAGTCGGCCGTCAAGATCGGCCTGGCGCTGAACTGCGAGATCGCCGAGTGGTGCCGGTTCGCGCGGAAGAACTACTTCTACCCGGACATGCCGAAGAACTTCCAGACCTCGCAGTACGACGAGCCGATCGCCTTCAACGGCTACCTCGACGTGCAGCTGGAGGACGGTTCGACCTTCCGGGTGGAGATCGAGCGCGCCCACATGGAGGAGGACACCGGCAAGTCCAGCCACGTCGGCGGCGCGACCGGCCGGATCCACGGCGCCACGCACTCGCTGCTCGACTACAACCGGGCCGGCATCCCGCTGATCGAGATCGTCACCAAGCCGATCGAGGGAGCGGGCGAGCGCGCCCCCGAGGTCGCCAAGGCGTACGTCGCCGAGCTGCGCGAGGTGATCCGCTCGCTGGGCGTCTCCGAGGCCCGGATGGACAAGGGCCAGATGCGCTGCGACGTCAACCTGTCGCTGCGCCCGAACGGCACCGAGACCTTCGGCACCCGCTCGGAGACCAAGAACGTCAACTCGCTGCGCAGCGTCGAGCGGGCCGCCCGGTTCGAGATCCAGCGGCACGCCACGGTGCTGACCGACGGCGGCACGATCGTCCAGGAGACCCGGCACTTCCACGAGGACGACGGCAGCACCACGGCCGGCCGGATCAAGGACAACGCCGAGGACTACCGCTACTTCCCGGAGCCGGACCTGGTGCCGATCGCCCCGGCCCGCGCCTGGGTCGAGGAGCTGCGGGCCGCGCTGCCCGAGCTGCCGCGGGTGCGCCGGGCCCGGCTGCAGGCCGAGTGGGGCCTGACCGACAAGGACATGCAGTCGGTGCTGAACGCCGGCGCGGTCGAGCCGATCCAGCAGACCATCGCCGCCGGCGCCCCGGCCGACCAGGCCCGCAAGTGGTGGATGGGCGAGCTGGCCCGCCGGGCCAACGAGACCGGCACCGAGCTGACCGAGCAGCCGATCACCCCGGCGCAGGTCGCCCGGGTCACCGCGCTGGTCGCCGAGGGCAAGCTGAACGACAAGCTGGCCCGCCAGGTCATCGAGGCCGTGCTGGCCGGCGAGGGCGAGCCGGACGAGGTCGTCGAGAAGCGCGGCCTGGCCGTCGTCTCGGACGACTCCGCGCTCGGCGCGGCGGTCGACCAGGCCATCGCCGAGAACGAGGCGATCGCCGCCAAGATCCGCGACGGCAAGGTCGCCGCGGTGGGCGCGCTGGTCGGCGCGGTCATGAAGGCCACCCGCGGCCAGGCCGACGCGGCCCGCGTCAAGGACCTGATCCTGGAGAAGCTGGGCGCCTCCGCCTGAGTTTCCAAGGCGTCTAAGGCTTTCTAAGGCCTACTTAGATGCCTAAGGCCCGGTCTTACCCTTCATAAGGGGTGAGACCGGGCCTTTGCCATGCCTGAGGTCCCCGATCTAAGGCGAACCGCCCCCGGAAGATCCGGCAGGCGCCCGATGCCCGGCACCCCCCTGGGAGAGGAAGCTTTAGCCCAGAAGGAAACGGCACCACCGAAACCCTTGAGGGGACACACCGTGATCGAGTACGAGCTCATCAAGCAGCACGAGTACGAACTCCAGGCCCAGGCCCGGCACGAGCGTCTGGTCCGCGAGGCCAAGACGGTCAAGCGCACCGGCTGGCGCCCGAACGTCGGCTTCCGCGCCCAGCGCCGCACCGTCCGCGCGACCGAATGCTGACGAACCGGCACCAAGGTGCCGAGCAGGACACGGAGGGGGAGACGCCGCAGGTCGGCGCCTCCCCCTCCGGGCGTACGGGGGCCGGGATAACCCCTCGGACGGCGCAGGACGTTTATGGCATGCTCGCCTCCATGCAACAGATATCGGTGAGTCCCGTCTTCGTCGGCCGCGCCCCGGAGCTCACCGATCTGACCGACGCGCTGCGGCGGGCGGCCGCCGGCGAGCCGCAGGCCGTGCTGATCGGCGGCGAGGCCGGCGTCGGCAAGACCCGGCTGCTGGAGGAGTTCCTGCGCCAGGCCGACGAGCAGGGCGTGCTCACCACTCTCGGCGGCTGCCTGGAGGTCGGCGCCGAAGGGCTGCCGTACGCCCCGCTGGCCACCGCGCTGCGCCGGCTGCACCGCACCCTGGGCGCCGGACTGGAGACCGCCGCGGCCGGCCTGGAGGGCCATCTCGCCCGGCTGCTGCCCGACTTTGGCGAGGCGGACGGCGAACCCAACGACGAGTACGGCCGGGCCCGGCTGTTCGAGCACACGGCACTGCTGTTCGAACGGCTCGGCGCGGAACGTACCCTCGTGCTCGCGGTCGAGGACCTGCACTGGTCCGACCGGTCCACCCGGGAGCTGCTCGCCTACCTGGTCCGCACCCTGCACCGGGCCCGCGTCCTGCTGGTCGCCACCTACCGCAGCGACGACCTGCACCGCCGCCACCCGCTGCGGCCCTTCCTGGCCGAGCAGGAGCGGCTGCGCACCGTGCGGCGGATCGAGCTGGAGCGGTTCGGGCCAGGCGAGGTCGCCGCCCAGCTGGCCGGCATCCTCGGCACCGAGGTGGCCGACCGGCAGCTGGTCGAGCGCATCCACCGCCGCTCCGAGGGCAACCCGTTCTTCGTCGAGGAGCTCGCCACCGCCTTCCGGGAGGGCTGCTTCGCCGGCCTCACCGACTCGCTGCGGGACATCCTGCTGGTCCGGGTCGAGGCGCTGGACGAGCCCACCCAGCGGGTGCTGCGGATCGCCGCCGAGGGCGGCTCCTACGTCGAACACGCCCTGCTCGCCGCCGTCCTGGACGACGAGGAGGAGCTGATCGACTCGCTCCGCTCGGCGGTCGGCGCCAACATCCTGCGCCCGGACACCGACGGCGACGGCTACCGGTTCCGGCACGCGCTGGTCCGCGAGGCCGTCTCGGACGACCTGCTGCCCGGCGAGCGGCACCGGATCAACCGCCGCTTCGCCGAGGCGCTGGAGGCCGAGCCGCAGCTGGTCGGCGCCGACGTCCGGCCCGCCCGGCTGGCCAACTACTGGTACCACGCGCACGATCCCGGCCGGGCCCTGCCGACCGCCCTGGACGCCGCCCGGGAGGCCCGGCGGCGCAACGCCTTCGCCGAGCAGCTGCGGATGCTGGAGCGGGCCCTGGAGCTCTGGGACGAGGTCCCCGAGGACCGGCTCACCGGCACCCTGCGGCCCTACGACTGGGCCGAGACCTACCCGCCGTGCTCCTGCGACGCCGACGCGCACGACGAGGACTGCGACCGGCTCTGCCTGATCGACGTGCTGGCCGAGGCGGTGGTCGCGGCCCGCCGCAGCGGGGACCGCGAGCGCGGCCTGAGCCTGTCCCGGCGGGCGCTCAAACTGGTCGACGAGACCGAGCACCCGGCCCGCGCCGCCTGGTTCCGGATCAACCGGGCCCGGATGCTCGGCCACCTGCGCCGCTCCGGGGACACCGAGGAGATCGCGCACGCGCACCGGCTGGTCGAGCACCTGCCGCCGTCCGCCGTCCAGGCCGAGGTGTTCGCGCTCGGGGCCGGCGCCGCGATGCTCTCCAACCCCCGCCCGGAACTGGTCGAACTCGCCGAGCGCGCGGTCCGGATCGCCCGCGAGGTGGGCGCCCACGCGGTCGAGCAGCACGCCCTGATGACGCTCGGCGGGCTGCGCAACGACCTGGACGCCGACCCGGACGCGGCGGTGGCCCAGCTGACCGCGGCGGTCGAGGCCTCCCGCCGGCTCGGCGCCCCCGACCTGCTGCTGCGCGGCATCAACAACCTGGCCTCCATGCAGCGCGGGCTCGGCCGGGCCGAGGAGGCCGCCGCGCTGGCCCGGGAGGGGCTGGAGGCGGCCCGCGGCAACGGCCTGCAGCGCAACATCGGCACCATCCTGACCGGCAACCTCGCCGAGGCGCTGATGGACCTCGGGCGGATCGACGAGGCCGAGCGGGTGCTCGCCGACGGCGACCTGACCAGCCCGACCGGCACCCACGCGGAGTTCCTGGACCGGATGCGGGGCGAACTCGCGCTGCTCCGCGGCGACCTGCCCGCCGCCGCCGGGATGCTCGCCCAGGCCCGGGTGGCCAACCGGGTCGGCCAGATCCAGCACTCCATCCCGATCAGCCGGTTGGCGCTGCGGGTCGCGGTCCGGGCCGGCCGCCCGCTGGACGCCCGGGCGGAGCTGATCGCCGCGCTGGACGGCGACTTCCCCTGCGGCTACCTGGCCGACGTCTACCCGCTGCTGGCCGACGGCGCGGCCGTCGAGGCGGACAGCCGGGGCCTGCCGGAGGCCGAGGCGGGCCGGGCCGCCGTGCTGGCCCGGATCGCCGCGGTGGCCGCCGGGCTGACCCCGACCGCGCCGCTGCACCACGGCTGGGCCCGGTTGCTGGCGGGCGAACTGGCCCGGGCCGAGGGGGCGGACACCCCGGCGCACTGGGCCGCCGCGATCGAACAGCTGCGCGCGACCGGCCTGCCGTACCCGCTGGGCCACGCGCTGCTGCGGGCCGGCGAGGCCGAGGTGCTGGCCGGCCGCCGCGAGACCGGGGCCGAACTGCTGCGCGAGGCACGGGAACTGGCGTCCGCCCGGTCCGATGTCGGGCTGCGCGCCGAGATCGACGCGCTGGCCGACCGGGCCGGCCTGGCGCTCACCGCGCGCCGTCCCGCGCCCGCCCCGGCGGCACCGGCCGTGGACTCCTTCGGCCTCACCCCCCGTGAGCGGGACGTGCTCCGGTTGCTCGCCCGGGGGCGCACGAACCGGCAGATCGCCGAGGAACTGTACATCTCGCCGAAGACCGCCAGCGTGCACGTCTCCAACATCCTCGGCAAGCTCGCGGTGACCGGCCGGGGCGAAGCCGCCGCGCTGGCCCACCGGTTGCGGCTGTTCCCCGAGGATCTGGCCCCGTCCGGCCGCTGACCGCCCGCCGTCGGCCGGCCGGCCGGCCGGGTCCGCACCCGTCCGGCCGCCGACCGGCGGGCGCCGCCGCGTGCTCCCGTGCGCGCCGCGTGAGCCCCCGCCCGCGCGCCCCCGCCAACCGGCCCGTTTCGGCGGAATCGGGTGCAATTCCCCGCCTCCGCACCATTACTCTAAGTTGAGTGTGCGTGTCATTGAGTGACCGAAGTGGTGTAGGGTCCCGAACGGGAACATCGGTGTGGCGAGGCGGCCCGCGGGCCCCCCGTCCCCTGGGCCACCGCCCTGACGGGGCGCCAGGTCACCGCGTACGGCCACCAGGCGCGCGGCCGGTGGTCCGTGGCCGGGGCGCCAGGTCCCGGTCCGGAGGGGGAGAGGTCGAGTGAGCTCCACCGACGCGGTGCTGCCCGGGGCCGGACGACCGGAGGTGCCGGACGCCGACCTGCCCGTGAGCAGCCCGCCCGTGAACGGCCAGCCGGTGAACAGCCCGCCGGTGAACAGCCCGCCCGACAGCCGGCCGGTGACCGGCCGGCCCCGGCACAGTGCGCCCGCGGCCGCTCCACCGGCCCGCCGCCCGGCCGTGGGCCGACCGGCCGTCGGCGGCCCTCCCCTCGGCGGCCCACCCGCGCCCCGTCCGGCGGCCGGCCCCGGCAGACCCGGGGCGCTCGGCCGGGCGCTCTACAGCCGGAAGCTGCCCGGCGCCGCCCTCGCCCTGCTCTGCCTCGCCTACACCCTGGGCGCGGCACTCGGCTGGGGCTCGCGCCAGCTCGCCGTCTTCATGGGCGACTTCGGCCTGGCCGCGGCCGCCCTCGCCGCCGCGCTCTCCTGCCTCGCCTACGGCTGCACGGTCGGCGGCCACGCCCGCCCGGCCTGGCTGCTGTTCGGCCTCTCCTCGCTCATGGTCGCCTTCGGCAACGGCACCTGGGGCTGGTACGAGCTGGTCGAACGGACCCCGCTGCCGCAGAACTCGCTCGCCGAGTACGCCTTCCTGCTGTTCGCCCCGCTCGCCATCACCGGCGTCCTGGTGCTCGCCCAGCGCCCGCGCACCGCCGCCGGCTGGCTCTGCCTGCTGCTGGACGGCTGGCTGGTGGCCGGCTCGCTGTTCACCCTCAGCTGGAGCCTCGCGCTCGGCCGCACCGCCGCCGGCGAGGCCGGCTCCCCGCTGCGGCTGGCCCTCAACCTGGCCTACCCGGTGCTGGACATCCTGCTGGTCTCGCTGGTCGTCGGCCTGCGCTTCGGCGGCCGGGACGGCAACCGGGCCGCCGTGCACACCGCGATGGTCGGCCTCGCCGTCACGGTGCTGTGCGACGCCCTGTTCACCTCGCCCGAACTGCGCGGCAGCTACCACTCCGGCGAGCTCCTGGACGCCGGCTGGTTCGCCGGCAGCCTGCTGCTCGCCTGGGCGCCCTGGTCCCCGCGCTGGCGCCGCCCGCAGCTGCGCGAACACCCCGCGCTCGGCGGCCTGCCCCGCCGCCGGGTCGCCACCACCTTCAGCGCGCTCACCCCGTACGCGGCCGCCGCGGTCTGCACCGCCGGCATCCTCTACAACGCCCTCGGCGGGCGCTCGCTGGACCGGGTGGTGGCCTCGGCCGCCTGCACCGTCGGCCTGGCGCTGATCCTGCGGCAGGGCATCATGCTGCTCGACAACCTCTCGCTGGCCCAGGAACTCGCCCACAAGGAGGCGCACTTCCGCTCCCTGGTGCAGGGCTCCAGCGACGTCATCATGATCGCCGGGGCCAACGGCGTGCTCTCCTACGTATCCCCGGCCGCGCTCGGCGTCTACGGGCGCGATCCGGAGGAGCTGGTTGGCGGCAACCTGCTCGACCTCATCCACCCCGAGGACATCGACCGGGTGCTGCTGGAGGTCCGCCGCTTCCTGGCCCGCGGCCGGCTCGCCGCCCACCGCGACCCGGGCGCCGAGCCGCTGCCCGCCGCCCGGGTGGAGTGCCGGATCAGCTCCGGCGACGGCGAGTGGCTGCACGTCGAGTCGACCGTCGACCGGTACCGCGACGGCCTCATCCTGAACAGCCGCGACGTCACCGAACGGGTCATGCTCCAGGCCCAGTTGCAGCACAACGCGTTCCACGACCCGCTCACCGACCTGCCCAACCGGGCGCTGTTCACCCAGCGGCTGCGCGGTGCGCTGGCCGCCCGCAGTCCGCAGGACGAGGCGGGCGCCGGGGTCGCGGTGCTCTTCCTCGACCTGGACGGCTTCAAGGCCGTCAACGACACCGCCGGCCACCAGGTCGGCGACGAGCTGCTGGTGCAGGCCGCCCGCCGACTCCAGGGCGCCGTCCGCTGCGGGGACACCGTCGCCCGGTTCGGCGGCGACGAGTTCGCCGCCCTGGTCTGCGGCCCGCTCGGCCGGCTCCAGGTCCAGGAGCTCGCCGAACGGCTGCGCACCGCGCTCTCCGAGCCGTACTGGATCGGCGGCACCGAACTCAGCGTCGCCGCCAGCATCGGCATCGCCTTCGGCACCCCCGAACGCGGCCCGGCCGCCGACCCGCGGGCCGCCGCCGACGAGCTGATGCGCAACGCCGACCTCGCGATGTACCGCGCCAAGTCCGAGGGCAAGGGCCGGGTGATGCTCTACACCCCGGCCATGCGCGCCGACCTGGAGCGCCGCACCGAGCTCGACGAACGGCTCCGCGCGGCCGTCCGGGAGGGCGGCTTCACACTGCTCCACCAGCCCGTGGTGGACCTCGCGACCGGCGTGGTCACCGCCGTCGAGGCCCAGGCCCGCTGGCGCTCCAGCCAGGGCCTGCTGCTCACCCCGGCCGAGTTCCTGCGCTCCACCGAGCACGGCGACGCCGCCGCCCGGTTCTCCCGCTGGCTGATCCGCGAGGCGGTCACCGCCGCCGCGCTGCGCCGCGGCCTGCCCGCCCGCGGCCGCCCCGGCACCCCGCCCGTCCCGGTCTCGATCCGGCTCTCCGCCGAGCGGCTCTGCTCGCCCGGCCTGTACGAGGCGGTGGTCGCGGCGCTGCGCGACAGCGGGCTGCCCGGCGGCCAACTGATCGTCGAGGTGGCCCGGATGGGCCCGGACGAGCTGGCCGACGAGCTGGGCCGCCGGCTGGCCGCGCTGCGCCGGCTCGGCGTCTCCACCGCGCTGGCCGGCTTCGGGGCCGGCAACGGCTCGCTCGGCTCGCTGGCCCGGCTCCCGTTCGACGGCCTCAAGCTGGACCGCGCGCTGGTCCAGGACCTGGGGGAGTCGGCGCTCGGCCGGACGCTGGCCGGGCACGCCCTGCGGCTGGGCCGCGACCTCGGCCTGGTCACCGGTGCCGAGGGGGTCGACCTGCCCCGCCAGGTGGCCGTGCTGCAGGAGCTGGGCTGCCGCCAGGTCCAGGGCTCGGCCTTCTCCGCGCCGCTGGACGAGACCCGGCTGCGGCGCGCGCTGGCCCGCCGGGCCTTCCCGGTGCCCCGGCCGCTCGGCTCGCTCGCGGCCCGGCGCGGCTACCTGGCCGCGGACACCCGGACGAGTGGCCGCGGCGAGCCCGGCGGGGGACGTGTCGTACCTCACCACAACGGCTCCGACCTGCCCGAACACCGGGCCGTCGCCGGTCCGGGAGGGGGTCCGCATGGCGAGACTGTCGTCCCACCTGCTTGACAGTCGACCCTTGACGGGAGGAAGGTCGTTGCCATGCGCACCCGAATTCTCGTACTTGGCGGGCGCGTCGGCTGAGCGGGCCATGCCCCGCTTGTGACAGACCGACGCGCCACCCCTCGCATGCCCCCGGGCACGAGGGGTTTTTTGTTGCACTGACGCTGTTCCACCACCGCAAGACCCCTGGCCCCGAGCCCCCTCGAAAGGGACGATTGGGGCAGAGCCGGCGATCGGCCCGCAAGCGGGACCCCACCCCTCGACCCCGGGGCCCGCAACCACCGGGCCGGCCAGAACCGAGAAGAGACAGGCAGATGACTGAGCACGCCGCATCCCCCCGCCGCGGGGACACCCCGGCCGCCCACGCTCCCGCTCCCCAGCACGTCGTCGAGACCATGACCGGAGCCCAGTCGCTCATCCGCTCGCTGGAGGCCGTGGGCGCGGACACCGTCTTCGGCATCCCCGGCGGGGCCATCCTTCCCGCGTACGACCCGCTGATGGACTCGACCAAGGTGCGCCACATCCTGGTCCGTCACGAGCAGGGCGCCGGCCACGCGGCCACCGGCTACGCCCAGGCCACCGGCCGGGTCGGGGTCTGCATGGCGACCTCCGGCCCGGGCGCCACCAACCTGGTGACCCCGATCGCCGACGCGTACATGGACTCGGTGCCGATCGTCGCGATCACCGGCCAGGTCGCCTCCAAGGCGATCGGCACGGACGCCTTCCAGGAGGCGGACATCTGCGGCATCACGATGCCGATCACCAAGCACAACTACCTGGTCACCGACCCGGCCGAGATCCCCCGGGTGATCGCCGAGGCGTTCCACATCGCCGCCACCGGCCGCCCCGGGCCGGTCCTGGTCGACATCGCCAAGGACGCCCTGCAGGCCACCACCACCTTCCGCTGGCCGGTCGAGACCTCGCTGCCCGGCTACCGCCCGGTGACCAAGCCGCACGCCAAGCAGATCCGCGAGGCCGCGAAGCTGTTGGTCACCGCCAAGCGCCCGGTCCTGTACGTCGGCGGCGGCGTCGTCAAGGCCGGCGCCACGGCCGAGCTGCGGATCCTGGCCGAGCTGACCGGCGCCCCGGTGGTCACCACCCTGATGGCGCTCGGCGCCTTCCCGGACAGCCACCCGCAGCACCTGGGCATGCCCGGCATGCACGGCTCCGTCCCGGCCGTCACCGCGCTGCAGAAGTCGGACCTGCTCTTCACCCTCGGCGCCCGCTTCGACGACCGGGTCACCGGCAAGCTGGACAGCTTCGCGCCGTACGCCAAGATCGTCCACGCGGACATCGACCCGGCCGAGATCGGCAAGAACCGCCCGGCCGACGTGCCGATCGTCGGCGACGCCCGCGAGGTGCTGGCCGACCTGATCGTCGCCGTCCAGGCCGAGTTCGACGCCGGCCACAAGGGCGACTACTCGGAGTGGTGGGAGCGGCTCGACGAGTGGAAGAAGACCTACCCGCTGGGCTACGAGCCCGCCCCGGGCGGCCAGCTCTCCCCGCAGCAGGTGATCGAGCGGATCGGCCGGCTGGTCGGCCCGGACGCGATCTACGCGGCGGGCGTCGGCCAGCACCAGATGTGGAGCTCGCAGTTCATCCGCTTCGAGAAGCCGGGCACCTGGCTCAACTCGGGCGGCGCCGGGACCATGGGCTACGCGGTGCCGGCCGCGATGGGCGCCAAGGCGGGCCGTCCGGAGTCCGCGGTCTGGGCGATCGACGGCGACGGCTGCTTCCAGATGACCAACCAGGAGCTGGTCACCTGCGCCCTGAACGACATCCCGATCAAGGTCGCGGTCATCAACAACGGCTCGCTGGGCATGGTCCGCCAGTGGCAGACGCTGTTCTACAACCAGCGCTACTCCAACACGGTGCTGCACTCCGGCCCCGGCCACGACGGCATCGAGCCGCCGGCCCAGGGCACCCGGATTCCCGACTTCGTGCTCCTCTCCGAGGCGATGGGCTGCGTCGGTCTGCGCTGCGAGCGCCCCGAGGACCTCGACGCGGTGATCGAGCAGGCGATGGCGATCAACGACCGCCCGGTGGTCATCGACTTCATCGTCCACCAGGACGCCATGGTCTGGCCGATGGTCGCGGCCGGCACCAGCAACGACGAGATCCTGTTCGCCCGGGGCGTGCGCCCCGACTTCGGCGACGACCTCGACTGAGCCCCCCACCGGAACGACCTAGGGAACTGACGACCCAATGTCCAAGCACACCCTCTCCGTCCTGGTCGAGAACAAGCCCGGCGTGCTCGCCCGGATCGCCGCGCTGTTCTCCCGTCGGGGTTTCAACATCGACTCCCTCGCCGTCGGCCCGACCGAGCATCCGGACGTCTCCCGGATGACCATCGTGGTCAACGTCGAGGACCTCCCGCTGGAACAGGTCACCAAGCAGCTCAACAAGCTCGTCAACGTGATAAAGATCGTCGAACTCGACCAGTCCGCTGCGATCCAGCGGGAACTGGTCCTGGTGAAGGTCCGCGCCGACAACGAGACCCGGTCGCAGATCGTCGAGATCGTCCAGCTGTTCCGCGCCAAGACGGTCGACGTGTCCCCGGACGCGGTGACCATCGAGGCCACCGGCAGCTCGGACAAGCTGGAGGCCATGCTCCGGATGCTGGAGCCTTACGGCATCAAGGAGTTGGTCCAGTCCGGCCTGGTCGCCATCGGACGCGGCGCCCGTTCGATCACGGACCGCTCGCTCCGGGCCCTCGACCGCAGCGCATAACCGCCCGCCCGTCGCCCGCCACCACCCTTTCAGCGACGCGCCGGCGCGCGGCACCGCCTGTTGTCTCAAACCCTGAAGCACCGCCCCAAACCTTCGCCGGTCCGCATACGGTAGGAACCACCGCAGACCCGGCAATCCACTCGCAAGGAGATGTGCCCCCGTGGCCGAGCTGTTCTACGAAGACGACGCCGACCTGTCCATCATCCAGGGCCGCAAGGTCGCGGTCATCGGCTACGGAAGCCAGGGCCACGCCCACGCGCTGTCGCTGCGCGACTCGGGCGCGGACGTCCGGGTCGGTCTGAAGCCGGAGTCCAAGTCCCGCGCCAAGGCCGAGGAGGCCGGCCTGCGCGTGGTCACCCCCGCCGAGGCCGCGGCCGAGGCCGACGTCATCATGATCCTGGTCCCGGACCCGATCCAGGCCGACGTCTACGAGGCGGACATCGCCCCGCACCTGAAGGCCGGCGACGCGCTGTTCTTCGGCCACGGCCTGAACATCCGCTTCGGCTTCATCAAGCCCCCGGCCGACGTCGACGTCTGCATGGTCGCCCCGAAGGGCCCGGGCCACCTGGTCCGCCGCCAGTACGAGGAGGGCCGCGGCGTCCCCGCGATCGTCGCGGTCGAGCAGGACGCCTCCGGCAAGGCCTTCGACCTGGCGCTGTCCTACGCCAAGGGCCTGGGCGCCACCAAGGCCGGCGTCATCAAGACCACCTTCACCGAGGAGACCGAGACCGACCTGTTCGGTGAGCAGGCCGTCCTCTGCGGTGGCACCGCCGCCCTGGTGAAGGCCGGGTTCGAGACCCTGGTCGAGGCCGGCTACCAGCCGGAGATCGCCTACTTCGAGTGCCTGCACGAGCTGAAGCTCATCGTCGACCTGATGTACGAGGGCGGCCTGGAGAAGATGCGCTGGTCGGTCTCCGAGACCGCCGAGTGGGGCGACTACGTCACCGGCCCGCGGATCATCACCGCGGACACCAAGGCCGAGATGAAGAAGGTCCTCACCGAGATCCAGGACGGCACCTTCGCCAACACCTGGATCGCCGAGTACAAGGCCGGCCTGCCCAAGTACAACGAGTACAAGAAGGCCGACGAGGACCACCTGCTGGAGACCACCGGCAAGAAGCTGCGCAAGCTGATGAGCTGGGTCAAGGAAGAGGCCTGAGTCTCCCCGGGCCCAAGCCCGTTCCGGGTGCTACCGATTTTGTAACGCCCTTGTACAACTAGGCTGCTCTCGTCCGGGTGATTTCGCCGGACGGGAGCAGCCTGGCACTCAGCCCGTCGATACACTTCCGAGTGCGCGTCAGGCCCACAGCGTCGTGCGTCTACCTACGCGGCATGCCACCTTCCCCCCGCCTTCCACGCCACCTACGTGCCGGGGGAACCGGACAGTTAAGGACACACTGTCGTGAGCACTGTGACATCCAAGACCGCCGTTGTACTGATCGCCGAAGAGCTGTCGCCCGCCACCGTCGACGCCCTCGGGCCCGACTTCGAGATCCGCCACTGCAACGGCGCCGACCGCACCGAACTGCTGACCGCGATCGCGGATGTCGACGCCATCCTGATCCGCTCCGCCACCAAGGTCGACGCCGAGGCGCTGGCCGTCGCCCGCAAGCTCAAGGTCGTCGCCCGGGCCGGCGTCGGTCTCGACAACGTGGACGTCTCCGCCGCCACCAAGGCCGGCGTCATGGTCGTCAACGCGCCGACCTCCAACATCGTCACGGCCGCCGAGCTCGCCTGCGGCCTGCTGATCTCCGTCGCCCGCAACATCGCGCCGGCCAACGCCGCGCTCAAGCAGGGCGAGTGGAAGCGCAACAAGTACACCGGCGTCGAGCTGAGCGAGAAGGTCCTCGGCGTCGTCGGCCTCGGCCGGATCGGCGTGCTGGTCGCCCAGCGGATGTCCGCCTTCGGCATGAAGATCGTCGCGTACGACCCCTACATCCAGGCCGCCCGGGCCGCCCAGATGGGCGTCAAGCTGGTCTCGCTGGAGGAGCTGCTGGAGGTCTCGGACTTCATCACCGTCCACCTCCCGAAGACCCCGGAGACCATCGGCCTGATCGGCGACGAGGCGCTGCACAAGGTCAAGCCGACCGTCCGGATCGTCAACGCCGCGCGCGGCGGCATCGTCGACGAGGAGGCGCTGGCCGCCGCCCTGCGCGACGGCCGGGTGGCCGGCGCCGGCCTGGACGTGTACGCCAAGGAGCCGTGCACCGACTCGCCGCTGTTCGCCTTCGACAACGTGGTGGCCACCCCGCACCTGGGCGCCTCCACCGACGAGGCCCAGGAGAAGGCCGGCATCGCGGTCGCCAAGTCGGTGCGCCTCGCGCTGGCCGGCGAGCTGGTGCCGGACGCGGTCAACGTCCAGGGCGGCGTGATCGCCGAGGACGTCCGCCCGGGCCTGCCGCTGGCCGAGAAGCTCGGCCGGATCTTCACCGCGCTGGCCGGCGAGGTCGCCGTCCGGCTCGACGTCGAGGTCCGCGGCGAGATCACCCAGCACGACGTGAAGGTGCTCGAACTCTCCGCCCTCAAGGGTGTGTTCGAGGACGTGGTGGCGGAGACGGTGTCCTACGTCAACGCCCCGCTGTTCGCCCAGGAGCGCGGTGTCGAGGTGCGCCTGACCACCTCCAGCGAGAGCCCCGAGCACCGCAACGTGATCACCGTGCGCGGCACCCTCGCGGGCGGCGAGGAGATCGCCATCTCCGGCACCCTGGCCGGTCCGAAGCAGATCCAGAAGATCGTCGGCGTGGACGCCTTCGACGTGGACGTGGCGCTCACCGACCACATGGCCTTCTTCAAGTACGAGGACCGCCCGGGCGTGGTCGGCGTCCTCGGCCGCCACCTCGGTGACGCCGGCATCAACATCGCGGGCATGCAGGTGGCCCGGGACGGCAGCGGCGCGCTGGCCTCCATCACGGTGGACAGCCAGATCCCGCAGGAGGTGCTGACCGCGATCGCCGCCGAGATCGGCGCCCGCTTCGCCCGCTCGGTCGACCTCGGCGCCTGACCTCGGCGCCCCCCGGGGCCCGGACCACCGTGTGAACGGCGGTCCGGGCCCCGTCGCGTTCCCCCGGGCCCCCGCTGGGTGCCTCCGGGCCCCGCTGCGGGCCTCCGGGCCCCGCTGCGGGCCTCCGGCTGCTGCCTCCGGGTGAGGGCCGTCTCAGATAGTAGGAAATCCAAGTATCCGTGCAGACACCGGCGGGCTCCGGCCGTACCGTGGAAGAGCCATACGGTGTGCCGCCCCTGTAGCCAGGGCGTGCGGCCCGTGTGCGCGTGCGCCTCCACGGGCAGGTGATCCCTGCCCCGCGCGTACCCCTCCCCGCTCGTCCGCCGCGCCCTCGCGCGTGCCGCTTCCAAGGAGCCCGGTATGCCCTCGACCGCAGACCGCCACGTCACCTCCGCCCCCGCCGCCCCGCAGACCCGCGCCCCGCGCCGCCGCCGGGCCGCCGAGCGGAACCCGTTCGCCGCCGCCGCGCTCCAGCGGGCGCTGGACCGCCGCGACAACGGCGGCGTGACCGGCCACCACTGACCGCGGGCCCGGGCGCGCCGCCCGGTGGCGTTCATCCGCCGAATGGGCCGTCCGGGGTGACGGTCCGTCACCCCGGAGAGTGCAAGTCGTCGTCGTTCGGGGGAAATTGCTCGCCCCGACCGCCGCGACGTTCCTAACTTGGGGCCCCCGGGAGGGTGATCGACGGCCGCACGGGCGGGCGTCAGCGGTACGGCACGCGGATCGGTTCCCCCGGCCGGGGGAGAGGACCCATGCGTCAGCCGCACGTCCGCCGACCGCTCGTCCGCCGACCACGCGCCCACCGGCCGCTCGCCCGGATCGGCCTCGCGCTGTCCCTGCTGGCCGGCCCGGCGCTGCTCACCGGCGCCGCCCCGGCCGCCGGCAGTCCGCCGCCGGCCGCCGCCGGGCGTACCGCCTCGGTCCTGCTCGAACTCGGCACCGAGCCCGCCGCCCCGGCCTGGCGGCGGGCCGGGGCCGAGGCCCGGCGGGCCCAGCGCTCCCCGGACGCCGTCCGCCGGGAGGCCGCCCGGGCCGGCGCCGCCCAGCGGGCGCTGGCCGGCAGCGCGCTGGACCGGCTCGCCGGGGCCGTCCACCAGGCCGTCCCGGCCGCCCGCGAGCTCTACCGCACCCGCACCCTGGTCACCGGCCTCGCCGTCACCGCGCCCGCCGACCGGCTGCCCGCGCTGCGCGCCCTGCCCGGGGTCGCGGCGGTCCACCCGATCGTCCGCAAGCAGCGCGACAACGCGCACGCGGTGCCGGTCACCGGCGCGCCCGCGGTCTGGGCCGCCCCGGACACCGCCGGCACCACCGGCGAGGGCGTGCGGATCGGCGTCGCCGACAGCGGCATCGACTACACCCACGCCGACTTCGGCGGCCCCGGCACCGAGGAGGCGTTCCGCTCCGTCGACGGCGCCGCCCCGGCCCCCGCCGGGCTGTTCCCCAACGCCAAGGTGATCGGCGGCCGGGACCTGGTCGGCGACGACTACAACCCCGACCCGGCCTCCCCGCACTACCAGCCCGACCCGCACCCCGACGACAACCCGATCGACTGCGACCGCAACGGCCACGGCACCCACGTGGCCGGCACCGCCGCCGGCCTCGGCGTCACCGCCGACGGCCGGCCCTACCGCGGCCCCTACCGGCCCGGCCTCGACCCGGCCGGCTTCCGGATCGGCCCCGGCGCCGCCCCCGGGGCCCAGCTGTACGCGATCCGGGTCTTCGGCTGCGACGGCTCCACCGACCAGCTCACCCAGGCCCTCGACGTGGCCGCCGACCCGAACGGCGACGGCGACCTCGGCGACCGGCTCGACGTCCTCAACCTCTCCCTCGGCAGCCGGTTCGGCGCCACCGACGACGCCGACGCCCTCGCCGTCGACAAGCTCGCCGCCCTCGGCACCGTCGTGGTCGCCGCGGCCGGCAACGAGGGCGACGTCTACGGCGTCGGCGGCAGCCCCGGCACCGCCCCCCGGGCGCTCGCCGTCGCCGCCTCCGTCGACCCGCACAGCGACGCCGACGGCCTCACCGTGCTCGCCCCCGAACCGCTCGCCGGGGTCGTCCCGGCCCACTGGAGCGCCCGCTACCAGGGCTGGTCGACCGCCGACGTGGCCGGGGAACTCGCCCTGCCCGCCGACCAGTCCGACGGCTGCGCGGCCTTCACCGAGGCCGACCGGCAGCGGCTCGCCGGGAAGATCGCCGTCCTCGCCTGGCGCACCCGCGAGTCCGAGCGCGCCTGCGGCTCCGGCCCGCGCGCCGACCACACCGCCGAGGCCGGCGCGATCGGCGCCCTGCTCGCCGCCGACGACGACCACCTCGCCGAGATCGCCGGCAACGACCGGGTCCCGCTCGCCCTGCTCGCCCGGGCCGACGGCGAGCGGCTGCGCCAGGGCGCCGCGGCCGGCCCGGTCCGGGTCCGGCTCGCCGCCCCCGGCAACCCGCTGCACGGCGTCGTCCCGCAGGACCAGCCGCAGCGGCTGGACACCCTCACCGACTTCACCTCGCGCGGCATCGGCGTGCCCGGCGTGGTCAAGCCCGACCTGGCCGCCCCCGGCGAGACCATCTGGTCCGCCAAGGTCGGCACCGGCACCGGCGGCCAGCGCGACGACGGCACCTCGATGGCCACCCCGCTGATCGCCGGGCTGGCCGCGCTGGTCCGCGCCGCCCACCCCGAGCTGACCGTCGAGCAGGTCAAGGCCGCGCTGATGAACACCGCCGGCGACACCTGGCTCGGCGACGGCGGCACCGGCCCCGTCTACGGCCCCGAGCGCACCGGCGCCGGCCGGGCCCGGGTGGACCGGGCCGTCCGCACCCCCGCCGTCGCCTACGCGGCGGGGGAGGGCGCGGTCGAGGGCGCCGTCGGCGTCTCCTTCGGGCCGGTCGCCGTCACCGGACCGCTCGCCCTGGTGCGCGAGGTCGAGGTACGCAACCTCTCCGCCGCCCCGGTCGCCTACCGGACCGGCTACGCGGCCGCCACCGAACTGCCCGGCGCCCGCTTCGACCTCGCCCCGGACCGGGTCGAGGTCCCGGCCGGCGGCACCGCCCGGGTCCGGGTCACCCTGTCCGTGCCCGGCGCCCTCGACCGCGTCCCCGACCCGACCATCGCCCGGCTCCAGGGCGGCAAGGCCCGCAGCTACCGGGGCGAACTCTCCGGCCGGCTGCTGCTCACCCCCGAGGACCCGGCCGCCCCCGAACTCCGGGTGCCGCTGCTCGCCGCCCCCCGCCCGGCCACCGACCTGACCGCGGGCCTCCAGGTCCGCAGCGGCCGGGCCGGGGCGCTGGCGGTGCTCACTGGCACCGGTGCGCCCGGCGACCGGCCCGGCCTGCTCAGCGCCTTCGCGCTGGGCGGCGAGGGCGCGCGCTGGCCGGACTGCCCGCCGAACAGCGGGGCTGCGGTCGGCCCCGGCGCGGGCATCGTCCCCGAGGACAGCACCGAGGAGGCGGCCGAGGTCCGGGACGTGTGCGTCGAACGCGCCGGCGACCGGGCCGCCAACCTGCGCGCCGCCGGGGCCGCCAGCGACGCGCCCGCCGTCACCGGCGACCCGCTCGCCCAGGGCCTGCTCTACCTCGGCGCCCAGGTCTGGGCCCAGGCCGCCACCCCGGTCGGCCTGTTCGGCGTCCGCGCCTCACTGGACACCGACGGGGACGGCGTCACCGACGTCCTGGTCAAGGCCGACCGGCTGCGCGGCAGCGACGTCCTGGTGGCCCGCGCCCTGGACGCCCGCACCGGCGCCGAGCTGGACGTCCAGCCGCTCAACGCCCGCTGGGGCGACACCGACACCGCGCTGCTGGACGGCGACGCGCTGGTGCTGCCGGTCCGGCTGAGCGCCCTGCCGGGCGTCCGCCCCGGGCACAGCACCGTCCGCTACGCCCTGTGGACCGGCCTCGCGACCGGCGGCAAGCCGGACCCGGCCGAGGCCTTCTCCGCGATCGGCCTGCGCGGCACCCGGCCCACCCTCACCATCGACGTCCTCAACCCCGCCGTCGACGTCCGCACCGGCCCCGGCGGCCCCGCCGCCATCGCCACCCCCGTCCACCCGGCCACCGTCCTCGACATCCGCCGCGCCGACGGCGACAAGTCCCGCGTCCTCCTCCTCCACCACCTCAACACCCCCGACCACCACACCCAGATCCTCACCCTCCCGTAACCCCACCGAGGGAGCGCCCACCAAAACCCGGGCGCTCCCTCTCCGGAGGGCTTCCTGTCCGGATGGTGGACGTGGGATGTCAGGCTCTGGGATGCCGGAGTAGCCTCCGAGCATGTCTCGCACCATTCGTCTCGCAGTAGTCCCCGGTGACGGCATCGGCCAGGAAGTGGTGGCCGAAGGCCTCAAGGTCCTCGGCGCGGTGCTTCCCGCCGACGTGAAGCTGGAGACCACCGAGTTCGACCTCGGGGCCCGGCGCTACCACCGCACCGGGGAGACCCTGCCGGACAGCGTCCTGGCGGAGCTCAAGGCCCACGACGCGATCCTGCTCGGGGCCATCGGCGACCCGAGCGTGCCGTCCGGCGTGCTGGAGCGCGGGCTGCTGCTGAAGCTGCGGTTCGCCTTCGACCACCACATCAACCTCCGCCCGGGGCGGCTCTTCCCCGGCGTCCCTTCGCCGCTCGCCGGTGACCCGGACATCGACTTCGTGGTCGTCCGCGAGGGCACCGAGGGCCCGTACGTCGGCAACGGCGGCACGCTGCGCACCGGGACCGAGCACGAGGTGGCCACCGAGGTCAGCCTCAACACCGCGTACGGCATCGAGCGGGTGGTGCGCGACGCCTACCGCCGGGCCCAGGCGCGGCCGCGCAAGAAGCTGACCCTGGTCCACAAGAACAACGTGCTGGTGCACGCCGGCCACCTGTGGACCCGGATCTTCGAGCAGGTCGGCCAGGAGTACCCCGAGGTCACCACCGACTACCTGCACGTCGACGCGGCGACCATCTTCTTCGTCACCCAGCCCGAGCGGTTCGACGTCATCGTGACCGACAACCTGTTCGGCGACATCCTGACCGACCTGGCCGCCGCCGTCACCGGCGGGATCGGCCTGGCCGCCAGCGGCAACATCAACCCGAGCGGCGAGTTCCCGTCGATGTTCGAGCCGGTGCACGGTTCGGCGCCGGACATCGCGGGCCAGGGCAAGGCCGACCCGACCGCCACCGTGCTGTCGGTCGCCATGCTGCTCGACCACCTCGGCCACGCCCCCGAGGCCGCCCGGATCGAGGCCGCGGTCGCCGCAGACCTCGCCGAGCGGACCGGAACCCGTACCACCGCCCAGGTCGGCGACGCGCTCGCCGCCCGAGTATCCGCCTAGGAGGCCGGAACCCGACAGACGGTGTTCCGGCCCAGGTGGGCCGGACCCCATAACGGCAGCTTGCGGATCTCGTAGCAGACCGCGGCTGTTCGGCACGGCCCTCTGGATGCGAGTATCGACAGTGGGCCGTGTCGTCGTGCGTCCGTTCCGGTGTGGTGCACCGGAACGTTCACCCGGCGGAGGCGGCCCGGACCAACCCCACGGTGAAGGACACACAGCCATGAGCACGCCCACCCAGGCGCCCATCACGTTCGACCTCAAGCCCTCCGCCCACCCGCTGTCCGACGCGGAGCGCGAGGCCCGGCTGACCAACCCCGGCTTCGGTCGCGTCTTCACCGACCACATGGTCACCATCCGCTGGACCGAGGGCCGGGGCTGGCACGACGCCCAGCTGGCGCCGTACGCGCCGATCGAGATGGACCCGGCCAACATGACCCTGCACTACGGCCAGGCGATCTTCGAGGGCCTCAAGGCCTACCGCCAGGCCGACGGCTCGATCGCGACCTTCCGCCCGGAGGCGAACGCGGCCCGCCTGCAGGCCTCGGCCCGCCGGCTGGCGATGCCGGAGCTGCCGACCGAGACCTTCGTCGAGGCCGTCGAGCTGCTCGTCCAGCAGGAGCGGAACTGGGTCCCGAACGAGCCGGAGCAGAGCCTCTACCTGCGCCCGTTCATGTTCGCCACCGAGGTCGGCCTGGGTGTCCGCCCGGCCAACTCCTACCTCTTCGTGATCATCGCCTCGCCGGCCGGCGCCTACTTCCCCGGCGGCGTGAAGCCGGTCTCGGTCTGGCTGTGCGAGGACTACGTCCGCGCCGCCCCCGGCGGCACCGGTGCCGCCAAGTGCGCCGGCAACTACGCCGCCTCCCTGATGGCCTTCGCCGAGGCCAGCGAGAAGGGCTGCGACCAGGTGGTCTGGCTCGACGCCGTCGAGCACCGCTGGGTCGAGGAGATGGGCGGCATGAACCTCTACTTCGTCTTCGGCGAGGGCGAGGACGCCAGGATCGTCACCCCGGAGCTGTCCGGCGCGCTGCTGCCCGGCATCACCCGTGACTCGCTGCTGACGGTGGCCGCCGACCTCGGCTACGCGGTCGAGGAGCGGAAGATCTCCACCGAGGAGTGGAAGCGGGGCAACGCCGACGGCACCCTCACCGAGGTCTTCGCCTGCGGCACCGCCGCCGCGATCACCCCGGTCGGCTCGGTGAAGTCCAACGGCGGCGACTGGACGGTCGGCACCGGCGAGCCCGGCCCGATCACCATGGAGCTGCGCCGCACCCTGCTCGCCCTCCAGGGCGGTCAGCACCCGGACACCCACGGCTGGATGCACAAGATCGTCTGATCGGACGGTCCCACCGGCCCCACCGGCCCCACTGGCCCACCCGTCCCGGATCGCGAGACGGGTGGGCCGCATGGCGAGCGCGTGTGCCACACTGCGAACGTGTCCACGCTGTCCCTGATTATTAGCAGCAGGCGCGCCGGTCCGCAGTGACCGCTTCCGCAGGACCCCATGCGGAGCGACCACCAGCGTCCAGACCCGCGCGCAGACCTCTCGCACCCGCGAGGGGTCTTTTTGTTTCCCCCGGACCGGCCGGAGCCCCCACAAGGGGCCGAGGGACACCGGGGAGCGCGCGGGATGCTGGACAGTGGAGCCGGATCAGAACCGGCAGAGCAGTACCCGACCTCCCGGAACGGAGAACCCAGGGTCATGACCCAGGCGAGCAACCTTCCCGACGACGCCTTCCACGTCTTCGACACCACCCTGCGCGACGGCGCCCAGCGCGAGGGCATCAACCTCACGGTGGCCGACAAGCTGGCCATCGCCCGGTACCTGGACGAGTTCGGGGTCGGCTACATCGAGGGCGGCTGGCCCGGCGCCAACCCCCGGGACACCGAGTTCTTCGCCCGCGCCGCCGCCGAGCTGGAGCTGGCCAACGCCCGGCTGGTCGCCTTCGGCGCCACCCGCCGGGCCGGCGGCAGCGCGGCCGACGACCCGCAGCTGGCCGCGCTGGTGAACTCGGGCGCGCCGGTGATCACCCTGGTCGCCAAGTCCCATGACCGGCACGTCGAACTGGCGCTGCGCACCACCCTGGAGGAGAACCTGGAGATGGTCCGCGACAGCGTCGCGTACCTGCGCTCCCGGGGCCGCCGCGTCTTCATCGACTGCGAGCACTTCTTCGACGGCTACCGGGCCAACCGGGAGTACGCGCTGGCCGTGGTCCGCACCGCCCACGAGGCCGGCGCCGAGGTGGTCGTGCTGTGCGACACCAACGGCGGGATGCTGCCGGCCGGCGTCCACGAGATCGTCGCCGACGTCCTCGCCCGGACCGGGGCCCGGCTCGGCATCCACGCCCAGGACGACACCGGCTGCGCGGTGGCCAACACCCTGGCCGCGGTCGACGCCGGCGCCACCCACGTCCAGTGCACCGCCAACGGCTACGGCGAGCGGGTCGGCAACGCCAACCTCTTCCCGGTGGTCGGCGCGCTGGAGCTGAAGTACGACCGCCGGGTGCTCCCGGCCGGCAGCCTCGCCGAGATGACCCGGATCTCGCACGCCATCGCCGAGGTGGTCAACCTCGCCCCGTCCACCCACCAGCCCTACGTCGGCTTCTCCGCCTTCGCCCACAAGGCCGGCCTGCACGCCTCGGCGATCAAGGTCGACCCGGACCTGTACCAGCACATCGACCCGGAGACGGTCGGCAACACCATGCGGATGCTGGTCTCCGACATGGCCGGCCGTGCCTCCGTCGAGCTCAAGGGCAAGGAGCTCGGCTACGACCTGTCCACCGACCGGGACCTGGCCGGCCGGGTGGTCGCCCGGGTCAAGGAGCAGGAGAGCCTCGGCTACACCTACGAGTCCGCCGACGCCTCCTTCGAGCTGCTGCTGCGCGACGAGGTGCGCGGCCGGCGCGAGCGCTACTACCGGCTGGAGTCCTGGCGGACCATCAGCGAGCAGGGCCCGGAGGGCACCGCGGGCAACGAGGCGACGGTCAAGCTGTGGGCCAAGGGCGAGCGGATGATCGCCACCGGCGAGGGCAACGGCCCGGTCGACGCGCTGGACAAGGCGCTGCGCACCGCGCTGGAGCGGATCTACCCGCAGCTGGCCAAGCTGGAGCTGGTGGACTACAAGGTCCGCATCCTGGAGGGCCAGCACGGCACCGGCTCCAAGACCCGGGTGCTGATCGACACCACCGACGGCACCGCCACCTGGTCCACCGTCGGGGTGGCGGACAACGTGGTGGCCGCCTCCTGGCTGGCACTGGAGGACGCCTACACCTACGGACTGCTGCGGGTCGGCGTGGAGCCGGGCGCGCAGTGACCGGCGCGGCGGCGCGGCCCGCGGACCGGAGGGTCCGGGGGCCGCACCGCGTCGTCGCGGGTCGGAGCCGGGTTCAGCGGAGCCGGGTTCAGCAGAAGCGGGTTCAGCGGAGCCGGGCGAGGAGGGCGTGCTCGACGAGGGTGATCAGGGTGCTCTTGGCGCTGTCGCGGCGTCGGGCGTCCAGGGTGACCACGGGAGTGTCGGGGCCGAGCTGGAGGGCCTCGCGGACCTCGTCGGGGGTGTGCGGCTGGTGGCCGTCGAAGCCGTTGAGGGCGACGACGAAGGGCAG
>NZ_JBFBDO010000028.1:0-76471 GCF_040683335.1 Kitasatospora sp. NPDC093806 | reverse complement strand
CGGGCATCACCGCCAACATCGTCGCCCCGGGGACGGTCGCGGGCACCGAGTTCTTCGGCCCGCGGCTGGACGAGGCGGAGGTCTCCCGGCGGCCGGCACGGCGTCCACCGGCTCGGCGGGCGCGGCGGTCGGCGCGGGCGGCGGGGTGACGGGGGCCGGGTCCGGCGTCGGCTCGGTGGTCGGCGCGGCAGCCGGCGCGGTGGCGGGCTCCGCGACCGGCTCCGCGACGGGCTCGGCGACGGGCGCGGCCGCCGGCTTCGTCAGCTCGACCCGCTCCGACTCCACCGCCGGCTCGGAGGCCGGCTCGGCGGCCGCTTCGGAGGCCGGCACGGACGCGGGCTCGGGCCCGGCGACCGCCGCCGGCTCGGGCGCGGACACCGGGGCGGCGCCGTCGGACTCGGGCTTGGACACGTGTGACTCCCCCGGCCCGCGCGGCGCGGGCGACAACTCGGCAGGACGACCCGGAGGGCCCGCGGGCGGATCGCGGCGGGCCGTCGGATACGGGAACAGGCGCGCGACTCTACCCGATCTTGGGGAACACTCACCCGCCCTTTTCCCGGCCCCCGCACCCCGGCTCAGCGCCGGGCCAGCACCTCGCCGTGCAGCATCGCGAACCACCCGTCCCCGGCCGCCGCCCACTCCCGCCAGGCGGCCGCGATCCGCGCCAGTTCGGCTTCGTCCGCGTACCCCTCGGCCACCGCCGTCCGCGCGATCCCGGACTCCGTGATCCGCTCGGCCCACATCCCGCCCCACCACTCGCGCTGCTCGGGCGTCGCGTACGTCCAGCTGCTGGAGGTCGCGGTGACGTCGGTGAAGCCGGCCGCCCGGGCCCAGGACAGCAGCCGCCGGCCGGCGTCCGGTTCGCCGCCGCTGGCCCGGGCGATCCGCCGGTACAGGTCCAGCCAGCGGTCCAGCCCGGGGGTCTCCGGGTACCAGGCCATGGTCGCGTAGTCGACGTCCCGGACGGCGACCACCCCGCCCTCGGCCGTGACCCGGCGCAGTTCGCGCAGCGCGCCCACCGGATCGGTCACGTGCTGCAGCACCTGGTGGGCGTGCACCACGTCGAACTCCCCGTCCGCGTACGGCAGTCGGTGCACGTCGGCGACCTCGAAGACGACGTTGGCCAGGCCGCGGCCGGCGGCGTGCCGGGCGGCCGCCGCCAGCACCTCGGCGGAGGTGTCCGCGGCCACCACCCGGCCGCCGGGGCCGACCAGTTCGGCCAGCTCGGCGGTGATCGTGCCGGGGCCGCAGCCGATGTCCAGCACGGCCTGCCCGGGCCGCAGTCGGCCGCGCAGGTAGGCGGCGGAGTTCGCCACGGTCCGGGAGCGGTGCGAGCGCAGCACGGGCTCCTGGTGGCCGTTGACGTAGACGGCGGGCTTCGGTGCGGTCATGGTGACGTCCCCCTCGGGATCGGCCGGTTCCTCGACGCCTCCGACGCTACTCCTCGTCCCGGATGACGAGAAGATTCGTCTCACATGCCGGCCACCCTCGCACGGGGAAGACAACGGCCCCCACCCGGACGCGGTACGTCCGAGCGGGGGCCGATCGCCGTGCCCTACAGGTCAGTTGAGGGTGAACCAGGTGGTCCGGGACTTCTTCCACTCCGGATGGGTGAGGTCCTTCGCCGCGACGCCGTCGCCGTACAGGTCGGCCGAGCCGTCGTCGGTGATCAGCTGCACCCGGGCGCCGGGGGCGGTGAGGTCCGGGACGTCCGGCACGGCCTCCCAGCCGCCCGCGTCGGTGGTCGGCAGGTCGAGCACCTTGACCGGCTGCGAACCGGGCTGCCCGTCCCAGCGGTAGAGCGCGTACGGGTCGGAGTTGTCGTCCGCCGCCCAGGAGCCGGCCACGATCAGGTACTGGCCGAGCGCGTTGCGCCGCAGGTCGCGGACGGAGAGCCCGCCGAGGTCCAGCTCGATCGGCTGGCCGAACGTCGCACCGGTCGAACCGCCGGGCAGCGAGGAGAAGTTGGTGACCGGCACGATCAGCGCCCGGCCGCCGGTGACGGCCGGGGTGAGCGGCGCGCGGAAGCCCACGTAGGCGGTGGTGGTGGAGCCCGGCGCGAACTCCAGGCCCTCGACGTTGAAGCCGTCGATCTGCTTGGGCGCCTGCCCGTCCGCCGCGCCGGCCGCGAAGCCGTAGCGGTCGCCGTGCGCGCGGTCCCAGGCGATCAGGTCGTCGCGCAGCCCGTCGTACGAACCGGCGAGCGTCAGCTGGGTGGTGGCGCCCGAGCCGGTGACGGTGGTGGCGAACACCGTGTGCCGGTCCGGCTTGACCACGCCATCCTTGTTGTTGCCCAGCGAGCCGGTCCAGTAGACGGTGTTGCCGACCCGGGTGGCGCCCTCGATGTCGATCTCCTTGGCGACCCCGAGCGCCGCGCTGAAGTCCCAGGTGCGCACCGGCGCGCCGGAGGCGTTGCGGTCGTAGAGGCGCAGCACGTTGGACTCGTCGTCGGCCACCACGATGTACCCGCCGCCCGCGTCCACCGCCGCCGAGGCGTCGCTGGAGCCGGTCAGGTAGCGGCTGGCGGCGGAGTACTGCACCGCCGGCGAGGCCGCGTAGTGCAGCGTCTTCGTGGCGGTCTTGCCGCCGAGGCCGGTGACCTTGACGGTGAGGTCGGTGTAGCCGACGCCCTGCGCGGCGACCGCGAGGGTGCGCGCCGAGCCGGTGCCGGTGACCGTGACGTCGCCGGTCCGGGCCACCGCGGTGCGGGTGCTCGCGCTGGCGGCCACGGTCAGCGCGGAGGCGGAGGCGCCGCTCTGGGACACCGTGACGGTGACGGTCGGGTCGCCGGTGGCGCCGACCGCGCCGGACAGGTAGCCGGCGGAGAGCGTGATCGTCGGGGTGCCGTAGGTCGCGGCGGCGGCGGGCCCGGCGGGCAGCGCGGCGAACAGCGGCAGCGCGGCGACGGCGACCGCCAGCGGCAGCCGGCGGCGGGAGGAGCGGGGGCGACGGGACACGGTGACAGCCCTTCGGCATGGGGGGCGGTGCGGGGTCCGGACCAGGGTGGGCCCCGTCGGCGAACGCCGCCCCGACGGCAGCGGACCACCCGGCGAACAGCAGCCTTCGCCCAGCACCGGCGTCGCCGGGCGCCGTACCGTGGACGGACACCCGCCCCCGACCCGAAGGGCTCCCCACCACCATGCCCGGCCCGCGCCCCTTCGTCCTGCTGAGCGCCGCGATGTCGCTCGACGGGTACCTCGACGACGCCTCGCCCGAGCGGCTGCTGCTCTCCGGCGCGGCCGACTTCGACCGGGTGGACGCCGAGCGCGCCGCCAGCGACGCGGTCCTGGTCGGCGGCAACACGCTGCGCGCCGACAACCCCCGGCTGCTGGTCAACGACCCGGACCGGCGGGCCGCCCGGCTGGCCGCCGGCCGCCCCGAGTACCCGCTGAAGGTGACGCTCAGCGCGAGCGGCCGGCTGGACCGCTCGCTGCGGTTCTGGCACACCGGCGGCGAACGGCTCGCCTACACCACGGAGGCCGGCGCCGCCCGGCTGCGCCCGGCGCTGGACGGGATGGCCGAGGTGGTGGCGCTCGGCCCGGCGGTGGAGCTGGGCGCGGTGCTGGACGACCTGGGCGCGCGCGGGGTGCGCCGGCTGATGGTCGAGGGCGGCAGCGGGGTGCACACCCAGTTCCTGGCCCAGGGCCTGGCGGACGAGCTGCAGCTGGTGGTCGCCCCGCTGCTGGTCGGCCAGGCCGCCGCGCCCCGGTTCGTCGGCCCGGCGGACTTCCCCGGCGGACCGGCCCGGCGGATGCGGCTGCTGGAGGCCCGTACGGTGGGCGATGTCGTCCTGCTCAGGTACGCCCCGAAGGAGCCCGCACCGTGACCGACCCCCGCCCCGCCGACCTCGCGTTCCTGCGCCGGGCCGTCGAGCTCTCCCGCCGCTGCCCGCCCTCGGAGACGGCGTTCTCGGTCGGCGCGGTGGTCGTGGGCGCCGACGGCGAGGTGCTCGCCGAGGGCTGGAGCCGGGAGACCGACCCGCACGACCACGCCGAGGAGGCGGCCCTGGCCAAGCTCCCGGCGGACGACCCGCGGCTGCGCGGCGCGACCGTCTACAGCTCGCTGGAGCCCTGCGGACAGCGCGCCTCACGACCGCGCCCGTGCGCCCGGCTGCTGATCGCGGCGGGCATCGGCCGGGTGGTCGTCGCCTGGAGCGAGCCGGCCACCTTCGTCGCCGAGACCCAGGGGACGGCACTGCTGGAGGCGGCCGGGATCGAGGTGGCGGAGCTGCCGGAGCTGGCCGAGGAGGCCCGGGCGGTCAACGCGCACCTGCTGGGCTGATCTTTTGTATCCTTATTGAACAATCAGCTCGCCTTTCCCCTGGAGCCGCCCCGTGCCCGCGACCTTCCACCCCCGCGCCCTCCTGCTGGACATGGACGGCACCCTGGTCAACTCCGACGCCGTCGTCGAGCGCTGCTGGCGCGCCTGGGCCGAGCAGCACGGCCTCGACCCGGACGAGGCGCTCAAGGTCATCCACGGCCGCCAGGGCCACGCCAGCATGGCGCTGCTGCTGCCCGACCGCCCGATGGAGCTCAACCTGGCCGACAACGAGCGGATGCTCGCCGCCGAGACGGCCGACACCGACGGCGTCGTCCCGGTCCCCGGCGCCCCGGCCTTCCTCGCCGCCCTGGCCGGCCTCCCGCACGCCCTGGTGACCTCCGCCGACGCCCCGCTCGCCCGGGTCCGGATGGCCGCCGCCGGCCTGCCGCTGCCGTCGGTGCTGGTCACCGCCGAGTCGGTGGGCGCCAGCAAGCCCGACCCGGAGGGCTTCCTCAAGGGCGCCGCCGCGCTCGGCTTCGCCCCGGCCGACTGCCTGGCCTTCGAGGACTCCGAGGCCGGCATCGACGCCGCCCGGGCCGCCGGCATGCCGGTCGTCGGCATCGGCCCCCGGGCCGCCGCCCACCGGCCCACCGCGCACACGCTCACCCTGGAGTCGGTGGCCGTCGCCCCGGGCCCGGACGGCACCCTCACCGTCACCGTCGGCTGAACCGCGGAAGGGGCGGCGGCGGAGGTGTCCACCCCCGCCGCCGCCCCTCGCGCGCGACCTCAGTACCGGGCGCGGGCGGCCAGCCAGCCGGCCATCGCCCGGACGCCGACGCCGATCGCCCGCTCGTCCGGGGCGAAGGTCTCGTAGTGCGGGTAGCTGGTCTCGATCCCGGCGCCCGGGGTGCGGACCCCGAGGAAGGTGTAGGTGCCCGGGACCCGCTCCAGGAACAGCGCGTAGTCCTCCCCGTTGAACGGGAACGCCGCGTGGTTCACCGTCACCGAGCCGGCGCCGAGCTCGCACCGCAGGTGCCGGGCCAGCGCGTCGGTCTCCTCCGCCGGACAGACCAGCGCCGGGAACGGCTCCTGCGGGTAGCTGACCACCGAGCCCGGGTACGCCTGCGCGAGCCGCCGGAACTCCTCCCGCACCTCGCCGTCCCGCGCCTCGGGCCAGCAGCGGAACTTCGCCTCGACGACCGGCCGGCCCTCGGCGTCCGGCAGCTTCGCCACCCTGGCGCCGGTCACCAGGAACCGGGCCAGCGGCCCGTCCGGCGTCTGCACGTCCCGGACCATCGTCTCCAGGTCCGCCGGGGTCTGCGGCATCGCCACCGTGGCGAGCGCCTTGATGTCGGCCACCAGCTTGGCCGCCGACGCGGCCGCGTCCGGACCGCCCACCGCGATGTTCACCCAGTCCTGCCCCGGCAGCCCGCTCTCCGGCGTCACGGCGAACTGCCCGACCGGGTACGGACCGGTGTGCAGGGCGTGGATCTCCTCCACCCCGTACTTCTCCAGCACCCCGGCCTCGATCAGCGCCCGGGCCCCGGCCAGCCCCTCCTCGCCGGGCTGGAACAGGAACACCACCGTCCCGCTCAGCCGCTGCCGCAGCCGCGCCAGCACCTCGGCGACGCCGACCCCGACCGTGGTGTGGATGTCGTGCCCGCAGGCGTGCGCCGCCGGACGCGGCGGATTCGGCGGAGCCACCGGGGGCATGATCCCCTCCCCCGGCACCGCGTCCATGTCCGCCCGGTAGGCGACCGTCCGCCCCGGCCGCGCCCCCCGCAGCACCGCGACCACCCCGTGGGCCGGCTGCTCCTTGCCGCCCACCACGATCGTCCCGACCCCGGTGGTCACCTCCAGCCCCGCCGCCCGGAGCCGCTTCGCCACCACGCCGGAGGTGTACTCCTCGTGGCCGGTGATCTCGGGGTGGGCGTGCAGGTCCCGCCGCAGCGCCACCAGCCCCCCGTCCAGCTGCGCCAGCACGGCGTCCACCGCCGCCTGGTCGACCGGATTGCGCCGCCGCGCCGAGTCCGCCACCGCCGCCGTGGTCCCGGACGCCAGCACGGCCCCCACCCCGGCCACCGCGGCCCCGCCGAGCACCGCCCGCCGCCGCACCCCGCGCCCGCTGCCGCTGCCGCTGCCGTTCGTCATGCCATCCCCCTGAAGATCAAAACGAGTTGATCATCAGTCAACCAGCCCCCCACGCCCACCCGTCAACCCTGATTTCCCCCCACCCCACCCGCCCCACCGGTCACATCGGCCCCATCCCGCCCAAAACGACGGCCGCCCGGCCACCATCCGAAAAACGGACGGCGACCGGGCGGCCGCAGCACGGACGATCAGTAGTGGTAGCGGGCGGCGAGGACGATGATCTCCCGGTCCGTGACCAGGTAGACGAGGCGGTGCTCGTCGTCGATCCGCCGCGACCAGGCGCCGGGCAGGTGGTACTTCAGCGGCTCGGGCTTGCCGATCCCGGTGAACGGGTCGCGCAGGACGTCCTCAATGAGCCTGTTGAGCCGGGCGAGCATCTTGCGGTCGCTCTTGAGCCAGGACGTGTAGTCCTCCCAGCCGCCCTCCTCGAAGACGAGCCTCACGCGGCGCCCTTCTCGACGTCCGCCGCTTCAGGGTCGATGAGCTCCCGCTCGGCGAGCCCCATGCCACCGAGGGCGTTCTCGTACGCCTTGAGCAGGCGGCGCGCGTTCGCCGGCGAGCGCAACAGGTAGGAGCCCTCACGCAGGGCGGCGTAGTCCTCGGCCGAGACGAGCACGGCGTTCCCGTGCTTGGAGACGATCTCGATGGCCTCGTGGTCGTCGTTGACCTTCTTGATCAACGGGAAAAGGGCCTTGCGAGCCTCGCTGGCAGTGATCGACATCAGCTGAACCCCTTCCGCGAGTGGTACCACATAACGTACCACTGACAGGAGTCCGGCGGACCGGAAAACGCGACCGGGCCCGCCTCGGAGGAGGCGGGCCCGGTCGGCTGGACGATCAGACGTTGAAGCGGAACTCCACGACGTCGCCGTCCTGCATGATGTATTCCTTGCCCTCGATGCGGGCCTTGCCCTTGGAGCGGGCCTCGGCGATGGAGCCGGTCTCGACGAGGTCGGCGAAGGAGATGACCTCGGCCTTGATGAAGCCCTTCTGGAAGTCGGTGTGGATCACACCGGCCGCCTCGGGGGCGGTGGCGCCCTTCTTGATGGTCCAGGCGCGGGTTTCCTTGGGGCCGGCGGTGAGGTAGGTCTGCAGGCCGAGGGTGTCGAAGCCGACCCGGGCGAGGGTGGCCAGGCCGGGCTCCTCCTGGCCCATGGACTGGAGGAGCTCCAGGGCCTCGGCGTCGTCCAGCTCGATCAGCTCGGACTCGATCTTGGCGTTGAGGAAGATCGCCTCGGCGGGGGCGACCAGCTCGCGCTGGGCGTTCTTGAAGTCCTCGTCGGCCAGCTCGTCCTCGTCGACGTTGAAGACGTAGAGGAAGGGCTTGGCGGTCAGCAGGTGCAGCTCGCGGATCGGGGCGGTGTCGAAGCCGGCCTCGAAGAGGGTCTTGCCGGTCTCCAGGATCGCCTGCGCGGCCTCGGCGGCGGCCAGCACGGGGGCGGTGTCCTTCTTGAGGCGCGCCTCCTTCTGGAGCCGGGGCAGGACCTTCTCGACGGTCTGCAGGTCGGCCAGGATCAGCTCGGTGTGGATGGTCTCGATGTCGTCCTTGGGCGACACCTTGCCGTCCACGTGCACCACGTCCGGGTCGGTGAAGGCGCGCACGACCTGGCAGATCGCGTCCGACTCGCGGATGTTGGCGAGGAACTTGTTGCCCAGGCCCTCACCCTCGCTGGCGCCGCGGACGATGCCCGCGATGTCGACGAAGTCGACGGTGGCCGGGAGGATGCGCTGCGAACCGAAGATCTCGGCGAGCTTGGCCAGCCGCTCGTCCGGGACGCCGACGACGCCGACGTTGGGCTCGATGGTGGCGAACGGGTAGTTGGCCGCCAGCACGTCGTTCTTGGTCAGGGCGTTGAACAGGGTCGACTTGCCGACGTTCGGCAGGCCGACGATTCCGATCGTGAGCGACATGAAGCGCAGTCCCGGGGCTTGGAGGAGTTGGGCCGGCCCGCAGCCGGACCGATCCCCCAGTCTACGGGCAGCCGGTCAGGCCCCGGCCGCCGCAGGCAGCGGCTACGGCAGCGGCTCCAGGAACTCCAGACGGTTGCCGAGCCGGTCCGCGGAGTGGAAGCGGCGGTGGCCGGGCAGGTGGTCGTCCCAGACCACCTCGTGGCCGTGCTCGGCCAGCCGCCGGGCGAGCGCGTCCAGGTCGCGCACCTGGATGCCCGGGTGCCCCTTGCGGGACGGCCGGAACTCCGGCACCACGCCCAGGTGCACCTCCACCCCGCCGCCGCGGAACCAGCAGCCGCCGCGCGCCGCCAGCACCGGGGGCTTGGCCAGCTCGGTCATGCCGAGCACGTCGCGCCAGAACGCGCGGCACTCGTCCTCGGCGCCGGCGGGCATGTCGAGCTGGACGTGGTGGAGCCGCTCGAAGGTGAAACCGCTGGTCATGCATCCCCCCGGTGGAGTTTCGCGAAGGTCACACCAATACTCCGTCCGGAGACACGGAACAAGGCCCGGCTACCCATTACACAGTGTGGCGATGATCGGACCGTACGTTGGGTGGGTGGAGCAGAGCATCCGTACCCAGCCGCCAGGGCCCAGACGCCGACCGCCGAACGGCGCGGCCGGGGCCGCCGTCCCCGGGCCCGGCCGGGCCGCCGAGACCGCCGGGGAACCGGCCGCCCGGTCCGCCGGACGGCCGGTCGGCAAGGCGCCCGGCCGGACGGTCGGGAAGCCGGCGGGGAAGTCGGTGGGGAGACCCGCCGGCAAGCCGGCCGGGAAGGTGCCCGGGAGACCGGGCCCGGCCTCCCGGCTACGCCCCGTGTCCGCCGACCCGTCCGAGCGCCCCCGGATCGCCGGTCGGCTCTACGGCCGGCGCCGGACCGGGCGGCCGGCCCGGCTGACCGCGGTCGGCTCCGGGGTGGTCGCGCTGGTGGCGACGGTCGCGGTGGCCGCCGCGGACCGGCTGGCCTTCGGCGGCCTCGGCGTCCTGTTCGGCATCGGCTACCTGCTGGTCTGCTTCCAGCTGGCGGTCCGGGTCCGGTACGTCGACCTGCTGGCCGCGCCGATCAGCGGGCCGATCGCCTTCGCCGTCGCGCTGCTGCTGTTCGGCCCGGTCAGCTCGACCGGGGTGACCGCCCAGGTGGTGGCGCTGGCGACCAATCTGGCCGGCCGGGCCGGCTGGCTGTTCACCGGCACCGGCCTGGCGGCGGTGATCGTGCTGGCCCGGTTCGTCGCCCAGCGCCGGTTCCACCGCGCGCGCTGAGCGGCGGAGGCCGGAGCGGCCCCCGCCCCCTCGGCGCCCCCGGCGTCAGGCGGTGGCGAGCGCCGCCGCCATGGCCGCGCCGACGATCCCGGCGTCGTTGCGCAGCTCCGCCGGGACGACCCGCGCCCGGCGCCCGCGCAGCAGCGGCAGGAACTTCTCGTGCTTGCGGCTCACCCCGCCGCCGATCACGATCAGCTGCGGCGAGAACAGCATCTCGACCAGGTCCAGGTACTCGTCCACCCGCCCGGCCCACTGCTCCCAGTTCCAGCCGTGCCGCTCCTTGGCCGCCGAGGAGGCCCGCCGCTCGGCGTCCTTGCCGCGCAGTTCCAGGTGGCCGAGTTCGGTGTTGGGCACCAGCACGCCGTCGACGAACAGGGCGCTGCCGATGCCGGTACCGAAGGTCAGCACCAGCACCACGCCCTCCTGGCCGCGGCCGGCGCCGTGCGCGGTCTCGGCGAGGCCGGCCGCGTCGGCGTCGTTGAGCACGACGGCCGGCAGGTCGAGCGCCTCGCGGAAGAGCCCGGCGGCGTCCAGGCCGATCCAGCCCTTGTCGACGTTGGCGGCGGTCGTGGTCCGCCCGTCGACCACCACACCGGGGAAGGTCAGGCCGACCGGGCCCTGGTGGTCGAAGTGGCGGACCACCTCGCGGACGGCGGCGACCACCGCCTCGGGGGCGGAGGGCTGCGGGGTGAGGACCTTGTGCCGCTCCTGGGCGAGCACGCCCCGGGCGAGGTCGACGGGGGCTCCCTTGATGCCCGAGCCGCCGATGTCCACACCGAATACCGCCGTCATGACGACCGTCCTCCACCGAAGTTGTCCACAGGCCTGTGCATGGCTGTGCACAAAACTTACGAGAGCCCGACCCGCCCCGCACAGCGGAAAACCCGGCACCCCCGGAACGGGGTACCGGGCTTCCGGGGCCTCGGGACTACAGCTTGCCCGCGGCCTCGGCGCGCAGGTCGCGGCGCAGCTCCTTGGGCAGCGAGAAGGTCAGGTGCTCCTCGGCGGTCTTGACGGTGGAGACCTCGTCGTAGCCGCGCGCGGCCAGCCACTCCAGCACGCCCTCGACCAGGATCTCCGGCACCGAGGCGCCGCTGGTCAGGCCGACCGTGCCGACGCCGTCCAGCCACTCCTCGCGGATCTCGTCGGCGAAGTCCACCAGGTGGGCGGCCTTGGCGCCGTACTCCAGGCCGACCTCGACCAGGCGGACGGAGTTGGAGGAGTTCTTCGAGCCCACCACGATCAGCAGGTCGGTCTCCGGCGCCATCTGCTTGACGGCGACCTGGCGGTTCTGGGTCGCGTAGCAGATGTCGTCGCTGGGCGGGCTGACCAGCAGCGGGAAGCGCTGCTTCAGCTCGCCCACGGTGGCCATGGTCTCGTCCACCGAGAGCGTGGTCTGGGAGAGCCAGACGACCTTGGACTCGTCGCGGACCTGCACGTTGGCCACGTCCTCGGAACCGTCCACCAGGTGGATCCGGTCCGGGGCCTCGCCCATCGTGCCGATGACCTCCTCGTGGCCCTCGTGGCCGACCAGCAGGATGTCGTAGCCCTCGTCGGCGAAGCGCACGGCCTCCTTGTGCACCTTGGTGACCAGCGGGCAGGTGGCGTCGATGGTGGCGAGCCTGCCGGCCCGGGCCTCATCGTGGACGGACGGCGCCACACCGTGGGCCGAGAACACCACGATCGAGCCCTCGGGCACCTCCTCCGTCTCGTCGACGAAGATCGCGCCCTGCTTCTCCAGGGTCTGCACCACGTACTTGTTGTGGACGATCTGCTTGCGGACGTAGATGGGGGCCCCGTACTGCTCCAGGGCCTTCTCCACGGCGATCACGGCGCGGTCGACGCCCGCGCAGTAGCCACGGGGGGCGGCGAGCAGGACACGGCGCTGCGCGGTGTTGGAGGACATGGCTCCATCGTACGGGCGGCGGCGAGCCGCGCCGACGGGAGTCATGTTCCGGTCGGAACCGGTCGCGGGTGCTCAAATGTGGAAGCTATGAGCGAGCGAGTCGAGTCGGCCGGCCCGGGCCGGCCGGGCGGACCGCCGAGCGGGCTGCGGCGCAGCCTCGGCGTGCGCGACCTGATGGTGTACGGGCTGCTGTTCATCGCCCCGATGGCCCCGGTGGGCGTGTTCGGGGTGCTCGACGCCAAGAGCCACGGCGCGGTCGCCGCGGTCTACCTGGCGGCCACCGTGGCGATGGGGTTCACCGCGTTCTCGTACGCCCAGATGGTGCGGGCGGTGCCGCGGACCGGCTCGGTGTTCGCGTACGCCAGGGCCGGGCTCGGCGAAGGGCCGGGGTTCCTCGCCGGGTGGATGGCGATGCTCGACTACCTGCTGATCCCGGCGGTGGCGTACCTGTTCTCCGGCATCGCGCTGCACTCGCTGGTGCCGGGGGTGTCGCGCTGGCTGTGGACGGCGCTCGCGGTGCTGGTCACCACCGCGCTCAACCTGGCCGGGGTGCGGACGGCGGCGCTGGCCGGCTTCGCGGTGCTGGCGCTGGAGCTCGCGGTGCTGGCGGTGTTCCTGGTCGCGGCCGTGGCGGTGCTGGTCCAAGGCGGCGCGCAGCGCGGCTGGGCGACCCCGTTCACCGGCGTCGACGGCTTCTCGGTGGCGGCGGTGCTCTCGGCGGTCTCCGTGGCCGTCCTCTCCTACCTGGGCTTCGACGCGATCGCGACCTTCGTGGAGGAGGCGGTCGGCGCCTCGGCGGCGGTGGCGCGGGCGGTGCTCTGGTGCCTGCTGGTGTCCGGGGTGCTGTTCGTGGCGCAGACCTACCTGGCGGCGCTGCTGGAACCGCTCACCCCGCGGGAGCTGGCGGCGGACCCGGCGGCGCAGGGGTCGGCCTTCTACGACACGGTGGAGAGCGGGATCGGGCACTGGCTGCACCTGCTGGTGGCGGCGAGCAAGGCGATCGGCGCGGCGTTCGCGGCGCTGGCCGGGCAGGCGGCGGCCGGGCGGCTGCTCTACGCGATGGGCCGGGAGGGGCGGCTGCCGCGGTTCCTGGGCGCGGTCGACCCGGCCTCGGCGGCGCCGCGCCGGGCGCTGCTGGCGGCGGCCGCGGTCACGCTGGCGGCGGCGGTCTGGGCGGCCGACCGGGACGACGGGCTCGACCAGCTCACCTCGGTGGTGGACATCGGCGCGCTCACCGCCTTCGCGCTGCTGCACGCCTCGGTGGTCGGCTGGTACGCGGTGAAGCACCGCTCGCGGGACCGGCTGCGGCACGTGGTGGTGCCGGTGCTGGGGATCGCGGTGATCGGCGCGGTGGTCTACGAGGCCTCGCGCACCGCGCAGCTGGTCGGGCTGGTCTGGCTGGCGGCGGGCGGGCTGGTGCTCGCCCTGCAGGGGGCCTCCGCTGTCGGCGGGCGCCGCTAGCCTCGTAGCCATGGCGAACCCCAGCACCCCCGAAGCGCCGCTCCCGGTCGGCAAGGTCTCCGCGCTGATCGGGGGCTGGATCGACCGGCTCGGCGCGGTCTGGGTGGAGGGGCAGATCACCCAGCTCAGCCGGCGGCCGGGGGCGGGCGTGGTGTTCCTGACGCTGCGCGACCCGCAGGCCGACGTCTCGCTCACCGTGACGTGCTTCCGCTCCGTCTTCGACCAGGTCGCGGACGCGGTGCAGGAGGGCTCGCGGGTGATCGTGCACGCCAAGCCGGAGTGGTACGCGGCGCGCGGCCAGCTGTCGCTGCGGGCCTCGGAGATCCGGCTGGTCGGGCTGGGCGAGCTGCTGGCCCGGCTGGAGCAGCTCAAGCGGCGGCTGGCCGGCGAGGGCCTGTTCGCGGCGGACCGCAAGCGGCCGCTGCCGTTCCTGCCGCAGTGCGTCGGGCTGGTCACCGGCCGGGACTCGGCGGCCGAGCGGGACGTCCTGGAGAACGCCCGGCGGCGCTGGCCGGCGGTCCGCTTCGAGGTGCGCAACGTGCCGGTGCAGGGCGTCAGCGCGGTGGAGCGGGTGAGCGCGGCCGTCCGGGAGCTGGACGAGCACCCCGAGGTGGACGTGATCATCGTGGCCCGGGGCGGCGGCAGCGTCGAGGACCTGCTGCCGTTCTCGGACGAGGGCCTGGTCCGGCTGGTCGCGGCGGCCCGGACCCCGGTGGTGAGCGCGATCGGCCACGAACCGGACCAGCCGCTGCTGGACTTCGTCGCCGACCTGCGCGCCTCCACGCCCACCGACGCCGCCAAACGGGTGGTTCCGGACGTCGGCGAGGAACTGGCCAAGGTCCGCCAGCTGCGGGACCGGGCGCGCCGGCACGTGCTGGCCCGGGTGGAGCGGGAGCGGCACGGGCTGGACGGGGTGCGCAGCCGCCCGGTGCTGGCCGCGCCGCACCGGATGCTGGACGGGCGCGGGCAGGAGGTGGCCGGCCTGCTGGAGCGGGCCCGGCGCACGCTCGGCCACCGGCTGGACCACGCGCAGACCGACCTCGGGCACACCCTGGCCCGGGTGGTCGCGCTGTCCCCGGCGGCCACCCTGGAGCGCGGCTACGCGGTGCTGCAGCGGGCCGACGGCACGGTGGTGACCGATCCGGCGCGGGTCGCGGCGGGCGAGGCGCTGCACGCCCGGGTGGCGGGCGGCGGCTTCGACGTCACGGTGGCCGGGGACGGGGACGGGATTGGGGCCGGTGGGGGCGGGGACGCGGCCGGCTGAGCCCGCCCTGTCGGTCCGGGCCCCTACGCTGACTCCCATGGCAGATCAGGAGCAGGACGGGACGACCCCGCAGGCCGGGCCGCCGGCCGGTACGCCGGCCGCGGACGACGCGCTGGGGTACGAGCACGCGCGGGACGCGCTGCTGGAGGTGGTCCGGCAGCTGGAGAACGGCGGCACCTCGCTGGAGGAGTCGCTGGCGCTGTGGGAGCGCGGCGAGCAGCTGGCGAAGGTCTGTCAGCGCTGGCTGGACGGTGCCCGGGCCCGGCTGGACGCCGCGCTGGCCGCCGAGGAGGAGGGCGCGCCGCCGAACGGGTGACACGCATCACACCCCATCAGGGAACAGTTGAACATTCACTCATGGTTGGGAACGTCTGACCGGGTCGCACCGGTCACCCCAGACGAACCCCGTCCCTTCCTCCCCATGAGGTGCAGAAGCATGACCACCGACGCCCTGGTCCTCGACGCCGCCGCGCAGGACCTGCTGTTCCGCGAGGCCCGCACCGCCAACACCTTCACCGACGAGCCGGTCTCGGACGAGCAGATCCAGGCGATCTACGAGCTGGTCAAGTTCGGCCCGACCGCGATGAACCAGCAGCCGCTGCGCGTCGTCCTGGTCCGCTCGGCCGAGGCCCGCGAGCGCCTCGTCCAGCACCTCGGCGAGGGCAACAAGGCCAAGACCGCCGCCGCCCCGCTGACCGCCATCCTGGCTGTGGACAACGAGTTCCACGAGGAGCTGCCGAAGGTCTTCCCGCACTTCCCGGCCGCCAAGAGCTACTTCGCCGAGCGCCCGGCCCGTGAGGCCTCGGCCGCGATG
The DNA here is from genome assembly GCF_040683335.1 of Kitasatospora sp. NPDC093806. Classification (NCBI taxonomy): domain Bacteria; kingdom Bacillati; phylum Actinomycetota; class Actinomycetes; order Kitasatosporales; family Streptomycetaceae; genus Kitasatospora; species Kitasatospora sp. NPDC093806. The sequence continues at coordinate 61,408 of NZ_JBFBDO010000028.1, read as the reverse complement.
AACGGCGCCCTGCAGGCCGGCTACTTCATCGTCGGCGTCCGCGCCGCCGGCCTGGCCGCGGGCCCGATGACCGGCTACGACGCCGCGGGCATCAACAAGGAGTTCTTCGCCGACGGCGAGCACTCCGTGCTGGCCGTGGTGAACATCGGCAAGCCGGGCGAGAACGCCTGGTACCCGCGCTCGCCGCGGCTCGACTACGACGAGGTCGTCACCACCGTCTGAGCCTGACGGAGACGGCGAGAGGGCCCCGCACCACCTGGTGCGGGGCCCTCTCGCGTCCGCTCGAAGGCGGTCCGACCGCCGGGGCTACTTGAGCGCCCGGGCCAGCTCGGCCAGCTCCTCGTAGGAGGCGGTGCCGGTCAGGACGGTGGTGGCCGTACCGCTCTGGACGGTCAGCGCCCGCGCCTTCGGGCCCTGCACCCGCTCCCAGGTCTGCCCGGCGACCTCCACGGTGCCGTCCGGCTTGCCGTCGGCGATCGTCGCCTTCAGCACGTCCTCGCGCTTGACGTCACGCTGCTCGACGGCCGCGTACTGGCCGGAGGGGGTGACGAAGCCCAGGTGCCAGGCGTTGCCCTTGCCGTTGCTCTGGGCCGCCGCGTCGTACGTGACCGAGGTGGCCCGCCACTGCGCGGGCAGGCCCTCCGGGGCGAGCAGCGGGTACGGCGCGGCGCGCTTCGCCGAGGCCGCGGCCACCCGGTACTCGACCGGGCGCACCCCGTCGCCGTCCGCGTCATGCGGAAGGAACAGGTACCCGACCCAGACCACGACGCCGACCGCCAGCATCGACAGGACCATGTCCCGTACGGTCTGCCGGCCCCTCATGCCTTTGCTCTCTCCTGCCACCCCCACATGGTGACTCATCCCACCCCGGGCACCACCACCCGGGGGTATCCGCGGACGGGTGAACAGGGACAAAACCCGCCGTTTCCGCTCCGGCCGGGGGACCGCGCCACAGACAGTCATCTCGTGGGCAGATACGATCGCAGGACCCTCACCACGGCGTTCGACCAGGCAGTAGTCGGGCGCTCACTGGCCGTCGCGTACAGAGAGGTAACGACGATGACCACGCAGTACCCGCACCACCTTCCCAGTGCCCTGGAGGTCGCGCCGGAGGCTCCCGACCGCAACCTGGCACTCGAACTCGTCCGGGTCACCGAGGCAGGCGCGCTCGCCGCCGGCCGCTGGGTCGGCCGTGGCGACAAGAACGGCGCCGACGGCGCGGCCGTCCGGGCCATGCGCACCCTCGTCTCCACCGTCTCGATGAACGGCGTCGTCGTCATCGGCGAGGGCGAGAAGGACGAGGCCCCGATGCTGTACAACGGCGAGCGGGTCGGCGACGGCACCGGCGCCGAGTGCGACGTCGCGGTGGACCCGGTCGACGGGACCACCCTCACCGCCAAGGGCATGAACAACGCGGTCGCCGTCCTGGCCGTCGCCGACCGCGGCACCATGTTCGACCCGAGCGCGGTCTTCTACATGGACAAGCTGGTCACCGGTCCCGAGGCGGCCGACTTCGTCGACATCACCGCCCCGACGGCCGTCAACATCCGCCGGGTCGCCAAGGCCAAGGGCATCGCCGTCGAGGACGTCACCGTGGTCGTCCTCGACCGCCCGCGCCACCAGGGCCTGATCCAGGAGATCCGCGAGGCCGGCGCCCGGATCAAGTACATCTCCGACGGCGACGTCGCCGGCGCCATCATGGCCGCCCGCGAGGGCACCGGCGTCGACCTGCTGATGGGCATCGGCGGCACCCCCGAGGGCATCATCGCCGCCTGCGCGATGAAGTGCATGGGCGGCGTGATCCAGGGCCGGCTCTGGCCCAAGGACGACGCCGAGCGCCAGAAGGCGCTGGACGCCGGCCACGACCTGGACCGCGTGCTCACCACCGACGACCTGGTCAGCGGCGAGAACGTGTTCTTCGTCGCCACCGGCATCACCGACGGCGAGCTGCTGCGCGGCGTGCACTACCGCCAGGAGACCGCCACCACCAGCTCGCTGGTGATGCGCTCCAAGAGCGGCACCATCCGGGAGATCCACTCCACCCACAAGCTGTCCAAGCTGCGGGCCTACAGCGCGATCGACTTCGACCGCGCCAACTGAGCACAGCGCACGGCACAGCCCGCGGCCTCGGCGAAATCCCCCTTCGCCGAGGCCGCGGGCTTTCGTGTGCCGGTACCGACTCCTGCGGTCAGCCCGCGATCCGGCGGCGCGGGCCCGGGACCCGGACGGCCGCCTCGCGCAGCTCCACGTCCCGGCGGCGGCGGCGCGCCAGCACCACCCGGCGCTCGGCCGCCGTCAGCCCGCCCCACACCCCGTACGGCTCCGGCTGCGCCAGCGCGTGCTCCCGGCACTCCAGCAGCACCGGGCAGCGGGCACAGACCTGCTTCGCCTGCTCCTCGCGCGACAGCCGGGCCGCCGTGGGCTCCTTGGACGGCGCGAAGAACAGCCCCACCTCGTCCCGCTGGCAGGCCGCGCCGGTGTGCCACGGATTGTCCTCGCCGACCGGCTGCGGGGCCGGACGCCGCTCCAGCAGCTGGGCCGCGAGCACCGGCGAGGCGGCGGCGGACGGCCGCGCGACCGGTGCCGGGACGACCGGCGACGGGGCGGCGGACGAGGTGGTGCGGGACTCGATCGGATGCAGCACGGCCGTACTCCTGACGAGGCTCTCGGACACGGGGAAGCTCGCTCCCCTGCCCGGCTGCGAGCCCCCGCTCACACCCCCCGGGCCGGCCTCAGGCCGCCTCCGGTACGCAGCCGTACGAGAAGCGATGTGCCAGAGGAACTACCCAGCGGTACCGCGATTCATGCACACTGCACGCAACCGACTACAGCCTGCACTCGACGCAACGACGAGTGCCCGGCCGGGAGTTGGTCCCGACCGGGCACGTGGGCTGCGGATCTTCCGCCGGAACCCCCGGCGGAGGCCCCGGCGCTCAGTCCGCGCCGAGCTGCTTGCGCACCCACTCCTTCAGCTTCTTGCCCTTGCGCGGCTTCGCCTCGCAACCGCCGAACACCGCGGCCCCCTTGACCCGCACCACCGGCGCGTACGGGTCGGCCGAGGTCTGCTCCTTGACGTCGAAGCCGCCGAAGATGCCGACCCCGCCGCCGTGCAGGCTGACGTTCTCCGGCACCTTGATCTCCACGCCGCCGAAGATCGCCACCACGTCGATGACCACCTCGGGCGACTCGAACACGGCGTCGGTCAGGTCGATCTCGACCCCGCCGAACACCGCCACCGCCTTGAGCTGCGAGCCCACCCGCCAGCGGCCCTTGCGGGACGCCCCGCCGAACACCGCCAGCATGGTCGGCGCCTCGTTCCGGGCCGGCAGCCGCACCGGGCCGTCCGGACGCGGACCGTCCGCCGCGCCCAGCGGCGGCTTCTCGAAGGAGACCTCGCGGTGCACCGGCAGGTCCCGGGTCAGCGGCGCGAGCTCGCCCAGCGTCTTCGCCGAGTAGGCCGCCTCGATCCGCTCGGCGTGCTCCTCGACGTCCAGCCGGCCTTCGGCGTAGGCGTCGCGCAGCAGCTCCGCCACCCGTTCGCGGTCGGCGTCCGAGGCCCGGATCTCGGCCTCCGCCACCGGTGCCCCGTCCGGCCGGCCCGTCGCGGACCGGGTCGCCGCGGGCTGGGCGGCCGCGGCCTTGGTCATCGGTACGGGCCCCTGGCCCTGATCCCCCTGGTGGTCCATCTGCTGGTCCTGCGTGCCCTTCGACGGGTCCTTCGACGGCGAGTTGTCCACGGGGGCAAGACTAGTCAACCGGGCAAGCGTCGCACACACGTGCGGGTGACCCTCGTCACGCAGGCGGACCTTCCCGCGTACGACGTTTCGCCGGGTCATACCCTTGAGGGTGCTTTCGCGAGGGTGCCCGCACCCTCCAGGGTGCTTCGCCGACGCAGCCGGAACACTGGCAACACTGGATACCTAAGGACCGCCCCCATGGCTCCCACGCCGGACTTCGAGTACAGCGACCTGCTCCCCCTGGGCGCTGACCCGACCCCCTACCGCAAGCTCACCTCCGAGGGTGTCTCCACCTTCGAGGCCGGCGGCCGTACGTTCCTCCAGGTCGAGCCGGAGGCCCTCCGGCTGCTCACCGCCGAGGCGATGCACGACATCTCGCACTACCTGCGCCCGGCCCACCTCGCCCAGCTGCGCCGCATCCTGGACGACCCGGAGGCCAGCCCCAACGACCGCTTCGTGGCGCTCGACCTGCTGAAGAACGTCAACATCTCGGCCGGCGGCATCCTGCCGATGTGCCAGGACACCGGCACCGCCATCGTCATGGGCAAGCGCGGCCAGAACGTGCTGACCACCGGCGGCGACGAGTCCGCCATCGCGCGCGGCGTCTACGACGCGTACACCAAGCTCAACCTGCGCTACTCCCAGATGGCCCCGGTCACCATGTGGGACGAGAAGAACACCGGCAACAACCTGCCCGCCCAGATCGAGCTGTACGCGACCGACGGCGACGCCTACAAGTTCCTCTTCATGGCCAAGGGCGGCGGCTCCGCCAACAAGTCGTACCTGTACCAGGAGACCAAGGCGATCCTGAACGAGGCGAGCATGCTCTCGTTCCTGGAGCAGAAGATCCGCTCGCTGGGCACCGCCGCCTGCCCGCCGTACCACCTGGCGATCGTGATCGGCGGCACCAGCGCCGAGTTCGCGCTCAAGACCGCCAAGTACGCCTCCGCGCACTACCTGGACAACCTGCCGACCGAGGGCGATGCCAAGACCGGCCACGGCTTCCGCGACCTGGAGCTGGAGGCCAAGGTCACCGAGCTGACCCAGAAGATCGGCATCGGCGCCCAGTTCGGCGGCAAGTACTTCTGCCATGACGTGCGCGTCGTCCGGCTGCCCCGCCACGGCGCCTCGCTGCCCGTCGCGATGGCCGTCTCCTGCTCCGCCGACCGCCAGGCGCTCGGCAAGATCACCGCCGAGGGCGTCTTCCTGGAGCAGCTGGAGACCGACCCGGCCAAGTACCTGCCGGACACCACCGACGAACACCTCGACGACGACGTGGTGCGCATCGACCTCGACCAGCCGATGTCCGCCATCCGCGCGGAGCTCTCCAAGTACCCGGTGAAGACCCGGCTCTCGCTCACCGGCACCCTGGTCGTCGCCCGCGACATCGCCCACGCCAAGATCAAGGAGCGCCTGGACGCCGGCGAGGGCATGCCCAAGTACCTCCAGGACCACCCGGTCTACTACGCCGGCCCGGCCAAGACCCCCGAGGGCTACGCCTCCGGCTCCTTCGGCCCCACCACGGCCGGCCGGATGGACTCCTACGTCGACCAGTTCCAGGCGGCCGGCGGCTCGATGGTCATGCTCGCCAAGGGCAACCGCTCCAAGCAGGTCACCGACGCCTGCGCCCAGCACGGCGGCTTCTACCTCGGCTCCATCGGCGGCCCCGCCGCCCGCCTCGCTCAGGACTGCATCAAGAAGGTCGAGGTCCTGGAGTACGCCGAGCTCGGCATGGAGGCCGTCTGGCGGATCGAGGTCGAGGACTTCCCGGCCTTCATCGTCGTCGACGACAAGGGCAACGACTTCTTCCGCGAGACCACCGAGGGCCCGCTGATCACCAACCTCCGGGTCCGCTCCAAGGAGTAGCCGCTCCCCGCACCACCCGCCGCCCCGGTCGCGCCCGCCGCGCCCGGGGCGGCGGCACGTCGGGGGGAGGTGATCGGCCGGTCAGGCGTCGAAGTCGTACTCCAGGACGTAGGAGGCGGCGTCCAGGATCATCTCGTTCAGTTCGACGACCTGGCCCTCGTCGGCGAAGGCGGTGCGGCAGATCAGGATCACCGGGGTGCCGGCCGAGAGTTCGAGGCGGGTCGTCTCCTCGGCGCTCGGCATCCGGGAGCGGACCTCCTCGCGGAAGTGCACCGGCTTGGCGCCGATCTCCGCCAGCCGGGCGTAGGTGCCGCCCGGGCCGGTGTCCTCGCGGGTGATGGCCGTCCCCGCGACCAGGCCGGCCGGCAGGTAGGAGGTCGACAGCAGGACCGGCTTGCCGTCCAGCACGAACCGCCGGTGCCGCACGCACATCGGCGCGCCCGATTCGACCCCGAGCACCCGGGCGACGTGGTCCGGCGCGCCCTGCTCGGTGACCGCGACCTGGTCGACCACCAGGGTGCGCCCGTCGGTGTCCGCCGACCATATCGACCGGCCCGACCCCCACTGCCCCTGGGCGAGCCGCTGGATCCCGCGCCGGCGCAGCGGCCGGAAGTCCCGGACGAACACCCCCGCCCCGCGCCGGGCCTCGGCGATGCCCTCGCTCTGCAGCACGCCCAGCGCCTGGCGGGCGGTCATCCGGGCCACGCCGTACACGTCCATCAGGTCGTTCTCGCCCGGCAGCCGGTCGCCCGCGCGGTACTCGCCGGAGTCGATGGCCGCCTTCAGCGTGTCGGCGATCCGCTGGTACTTGGGCTGCCGCTCGCCGCCACTGCTGCCGACCATCGCCGTCTCCCTCGTCCCTCGCCAGAAATCGTAGGCGCGATTCCGGCCGCCGGTAAGCCGATAGGACCGGTTCGACCGTTGACATCTCTAGAGATATTAGCTTCTCTAGAGATGCTGGGTAGTCGCCGAGCAGAGCCGAATCACAAGCCAAGCCACGACAGCGACCAGGGCCGGCCACCACCGTCGCCGCGCCCGCACCGGAGCAGCAAGGAGCAGTGCGGTGAGCATCCGAAAGCGCTCCGCCTCGGCCTACCGGCCGCAGGTGGGTGAACTCGTCCTCGACACCAGGACCGGACGCACCGGCATCTACATGGACACCATCGGCGGGGAGCACTACCTGCGGCCACCGGACGGCGGCTGCGAGTGGACCGCCCGACCCGAGCACGTCGGCCCGGCCCCGGCCACGACGGCATGACGGCAACTCCGGCGGCGAAAACCGGCCACCGAACCCGCCACCGGGCCGCGGGGCCGAGATCCCGAACCCACCCACACCCCCACCTGAAGCCGCAATCATTCGCGGACGCCCGTCCTCCGCAATGGCTATCGGCTTACTCCGCCCCTTTTCCGCGTATTTACGACAGCTTGTGCGCCTCTATTCCTGGCACGGCCGCAAACGACGAGTGCCCCGCACTCCCGAATGCGGGGTGCGGGGCACTCGTTGTGCTGTGTGGGCTACGGGTGACTGCCGATGACGCCGGCGGCGGCGCCGGTGGCGGTCACGAGGTAGCCGGTGGTCACCACGATCGTCGAGACGGCGACGACCGCGAGACGACGGAGCCTGTTCAGGTGTTCCCCCCTGGAACCGCGGGTGCGACGTGCTTACGGGTGGCTGGAGATGACGCCCTGCGGCTCGCGCTCCGTGCCGTGCTCGCCACCGGCCGGGGCGGCGGGCTCGACCAGGTACTCGCCCTCGTCGCCGAAGAGGTCGTCCTCCAGGTCCGCCTTGCGGTCGGCGGTGGGCTCGGCGTACTCGGTCGGGGTCGCGGCGACCGCGCCCTCGACGGCCTTGCCGGCCTCCACGGCGGCGGCCTCCGCGGCCGGCGTGGTCGCCGTGGTGGTCTCGCTCTGGTCGTTGGCCATGGACGGCCGCCTTTCGGTCATGAAATGTCTTCTGCCCCACCGGCTTGGCGGGGGCGCGCGGTCAGTATCGTAGGGTTGATTAAATGTCCGATAAACATCGTGCGGCTGACCGTGCCGTCCGGCAGAGTCGGCCCCCCGCCTAAGCTGAAGCCACCACACAACGGCGGGACCGCCGAGCGCCCTACCGGGAAATCGACACCAGGCCATCGGGGGACTTCATGGAGTTTCGGGAGACGCCGCCCGCGTCGGCGCTGCGCTTCCAGGTACTCGGTCCGGTCCAGGCCTGGCTCGACGGCAAGCAGCTCGCCCTCGGATCACCGCAGCAGCAGGCCATCCTGACCACGCTCCTGCTGCACGCCGGCCGCCCGGTCACCACCCAGGACCTCGTCGACGGCCTCTGGGGCGACCGCCCGCCCACCCAGGCCATCGCCGCGCTGCGCACCTACGTCTCCCGGCTGCGGACGGTGATCGAGCCCCGCCGCGAGGTCCGCGCGCCCGCCGAGCTGCTGGTCTCGGTCGCCGACGGCTACGCCCTGCACATCCCGGGTGAGGCCCTCGACGTGACGGTCTTCGAGCACCTCGCCGCCGAGGCCGCGACCGCCCGCGGCGCCGGCGACCTCGACAACGCGCACCGGCTGCTGGTCCGCGCCCTGGGCCTGTTCAGCGGCCGCCCGCTCACCGGCGTCCCCGGCCCGTACGCGGACGCCCAGCGGCTCCGGCTGGCGGAGCGCCAGGTCTCGGTCGCCGAGGAGCGGTGCGCGGTCGCCCTGGAGATCGGCCTGCACGCCGAGGTGGTCGGCGAGCTGAACTCGCTCACCGCCGAGCACCCGCTCCGCGAGCGGCTGCGCGAACTGCTGATGCTCGCGCTCTACCGCTGCGGACGGCAGGCGGAGGCGCTCGGCGTCTACACCGACACCCGCAAGCTGCTGATCGACGAGCTGGGCGTCGAGCCGGGCACCGGGCTCTCCACCATGCACTCGCGGATCCTCGCCGCCGACCCGAAGCTGACCCTCCCGGTCGTCGCCCCGCCCGCGGCCGCCGTCCGGGAGGAGGGGCCGGCCGCGCCGCCGGCCCCGGCCCAGCTGCCCGCCGACGTCTCCGACTTCAGCGGCCGCAACGAGATGGTGGCCGACCTCTCCGCCGTCCTGATGAACGCCACCGGCCAGGCCGTGGTCGTCACCTCGCTGGCCGGCATCGGCGGCGTCGGCAAGACCACGCTCGCCGTGCACGTCGCCCACCGGGTCCGCGCGGAGTTCCCGGACGGTCAGCTGTACGTCGACCTCCGCGGCGCGGGCGCCTCGCCGGCCGACCCGGCCGTGGTGCTCGGCGACTTCCTGCACGCCCTGGGCGTCACCGACAACCCCGACTCGCTGGAGCAGCGCGCGGCCCTCTACCGCTCGCTGCTCGCCAGCCGGCGGATGCTGATCCTGCTCGACAACGCCCAGGACGCCGACCAGATCCGGCCGCTGATCCCCGGGGTCTCCAGCTGCGCCGTGCTCGCCACCAGCCGCTCCCGGCTGGCCGGCATCCCCGGCGCCCACCTGGTGGACGTCGAGGAGCTGACGCCGGAGGAGGCGCTGGCGCTCTTCTCCGCCATCGTCGGCGAGCAGCGGGTGGCCGCCGAACTCGACGCGGCGATGGCCGTGGTGACGGCCTGCGGCTTCCTGCCGCTCGCCGTCCGGATCGCCGCCGCCCGGCTCGCCAGCCGGCCGCGCTGGAGCGTCTCGGACCTCGCCCGGCGCTTAGCCGATCAACGGCGCCGCCTCGACGAACTGCAGCTGGGCAACCTCGCCGTGGAGACCACGATCGGGCTCGGCTACGGACAGCTCTCCCCCACCGAGGCCCGGGCCTTCCGCCTGCTCTCGGTGGTGGACTCGCCCGACCTGCCGCTGGCGGCGGTGTCGGCGCTGCTCGGCGTGGACGAGAACGAGGCGGAGGACCTCGCCGAGGCGCTCGTCGAGGCCAACATGCTGGAGACCTTCTCGCCGGGGCGCTACCGCTACCACGACCTGCTCCGGCTGTACGCGCAGCGGCAGAACGAGCGGACCGGCGACATCGAGGAGCAGCAGGCCGCCGTCCGGCGCGTGCTCGACGTGCTGCTCGCGACCGTCCGCAACGCGGCCCAGGCCATCGAGCCCGACGACCAGCTGCCCGAACCCCTGATCGCCCCGGAGTCCGACGGCATCGCGCTGATCACCAACGGGTACGCCCGGAAGTGGCTGCGGGCCGAGACCGCCCTGCTGCTCAGCACGGTCGAGGCCGCGGTCCAGGGCCCCGGCTGCCTGCTGCGGCCCGCCGTCGACCTGCTGATCATCCTCGGCAGCCTGGTGGAGGACCCGACCCACGGGGCGCGCGTCCGCCAGATGCTGGAGGCGGCCGAGCAGAACGCCGGGGAGTACCAGGACTCGGCGGCGCTCGCCCGGGTGCACTTCGCCTTCGGCACCCTCCAGTCGATCACCAACGACTTCCAGAGCGCCGAGCAGTCGCTCCGCAAGAGCCTCGGTCTCCAGGACGCGGACGACATGACCGTCCTGCAGTCCATGGCGGCCAACGACCTCGGGATCGTCCTCAGCCTCGGCAACCGGCCCGCCGAGGCGCTGCCCTTCTTCGAACAGGCCCTCGCCATCAGCCGGGTGGTCGGCGCCCCCATCGGCGAGGCGCGGCTGCTCGGCAACATGGCCCGCGCACAGCTCGGCCTCGGCATGATCGAGACCGCCGTCCGGTCCGTCACCGAGGCCGTCGCGACGGCGCGCGCGTCGAAGAACGGGCCCTGCCTCGCCGACACCCTCTACCAGCTCGGCGTCGTGCTCTCCTCCGCCGACGCCCCCGGTACCGCCGTCGAGCACCTGCGCGAGTCCCACCGGCTCTACCAGTCGCAGCAGAACCGCCTGCGCGAGGGCTACACGCTCGCCCGGCTGTCCTCCTCGCTGCTCGCCGCCGGCCAGCAGGCCGAAGCGGCCGAGGCGGCGGAGGAGTCGCTGGTGATCGGCCTGGAGATGGACTCCGCCTACTGCCAGGGCCTGGCCAATGCCGCGCTGGGCGAGGCGTTGCTCGGCCTCGCCCAGCCCGCACGTGGCCTGGCGTGTCTGCGGGAAGCCCACGCCGTCTTCACGCGGCTCGGTGTGCCGGAGGCCTCCCCCGTTGCGGACCTCATCTCCCAGCAGCACACCGAGCCCTTCCCTCCCCCCGCGCCGTAGGCCCCCGTCCCCCGTGCTCCCCCCTGGAGGCCCTCCCCCGTGAGCGTTCGGTGCTCCCGCAGCCCCCCGGCTGCGGGAGCACCCTCAACGCTTCCCCGGCGCTGGACTCCACTGTGCACCGCGCCGATTGACGTTCGATAAACGTCGGATTGTCAGCCCGCAGATCGATGAAACCGCAGGTCGGAACGGTCACGGTAGCCGATCGGGCGGCGTGCGGGGGCTGATCGCACCACCCCGGGCCGCGCCCCGTGCTTCCGGGGAGGGGGGTGGCGTCGGCCAAGCGTCACGAGTTGGCCGGAAACGGACCCCATGGTGGAGTGATCACGCTTATTCTCGGATGCCAGTACACACACGAGTGCACTTCTCCGGCGGAGCATCGGGAAAAGGCCGCGCGGCCGCGCTCCCACGGTGCAGAGTGTCTCTGTGCAAAGAGTCTGTGCAAAGTGTCAGGGTGCAGTCAGAGCAATCAGTGCCGTCAGTTCAGTCAGCGTGACAGTGCAGTCAGTGTGACGCGGGGAGCGTGACGTACCGCCACCGGCAGCGGGCCGGCGGGGCAGCGCGGGCGCCGGGAGGACGGCGGCCCGGCCTCGCGCTTCGTCCGGCCGACCGGAGGCCCGGGTGGAAAGGTGCCTCTCAATCGTGACGACCGGACAGATATCCGACCCGTTCCCCATCGACGAGGACGCGGGCGGTGACGGCGGGTCCGACGTCCTGCGCCGACGGGCCGAACGCGCCCTCCAGGCCGTCGCCTTCGACACCATCGGCACCGGCTACGCCGAGGCGTTCCCCGCCAAGGACGGCCAGCTGGCCTGCGGCCGCCGTCTGCTGGCCGCGCTGGAACCGGGCGCCGCCGTGCTGGACGTCGGCTGCGGCAGCGGCGAGCCGACCGTCCGGCAGCTGACCGCCGCCGGGATGCGGGTCACCGCGGTGGACCTGTCGGACGTCATGCTGACGCTGGCCCGGGAGGCCCGCCACCCGGGGCCGTACCCGCCGGTCCTCCACCGCATCGACATGTACGACCTGGCCACCGAACGCGCCGACCGGGCCTGGAACGCGCCGGAGCTCGGGCCCGCCGGCCGGGGCACCTTCGACGCCGTGACCGCGTTCTTCTCGCTGATCCTCCTCCCCCAGGACGAGGTCCCCACCGTGCTCGCCCGGCTGCGCGCCCTGCTGCGGCCCGGCGGGCTGCTGGCGCTCGGTATGGTCGAGGCCGATCTGGACCACGTTCCGCTGCCGTTCCTCGGGCGGGAGCTGCGGATCAGCGGGTATCTGCGGGAGGATCTCGAACGGGTCCTGGTGGCGTCCGGATTCGCCGTCGAGGAGCAGGAGGGGCGTCCGTACGCGCCGGCCAGTACCTCGCTACCGCCGGAGGAACAGCTGTTCCTCTGTTGCCGCCGGGTCGGCTGACCGCCGGACGGACCGACAGGCGACAGCCAGCCAGAAGACAGCCAGACCACAGACCGTACCGATCAGACCGTACCGATCCCAGGACAGGCACCCGTGCGCGACCAGCTCAAACCCGAGGCCGGACAGCCGCCTGCCCTGCCCACCCCGCGCCAGCCGCCCCCACCACCACCCTCGCCACCGCCACCGCCACCGCCACCGCCACCACAGCAGCAGCAGCAGCAGCCGGAACGGCAACAACCCGACCGGGTCGCCGAACGGCTCGCCTACCTCGACTCCGCGACCCGCCGGGTCAACAGCGCGCTCGACCTCGCCGCGACCCTGCGCAACATCTGCCGCGTCCTGGTGCCGGCCCTCGCCGACGCCGCCGTCGTCCACCTGCGCGACCCGCTGCCCAACGTCGAACGCGAACCCGGCTTCCCCGAGCAGCTGCGGATCCACCACAGCCACGGCACCCGGCTGGGCCGCCGCGGCCGCCCGGCCGGCGACGACCGCCGCGACCGGTACGGCGACCGCTACGGCAGCCGGTACGGCGCCCGCTCCACCGCCGACACCGGCCCGCCCACCCCGGTCACCCGCGGCGGCGCGCTCGCGCACACCCTGCTCAGCCGCCGCCCCGCCGAACCGGTCGTCCTCGGCACCGCCGGCGACAGCGGCAGCGCCCGCACCACCGAACTGCTCCGCGAGCTGTACGGCGCCCGCGGCCTGGCCCGGCTCAGCCCGGGCACGTCCGTGCTCGCCCTGCCGCTGCGCGGCCGCAAGACCGTCCTCGGCCTGCTGGTGCTGATCCGGCGGCCGCCCGAGAAGACCGGCCGCCCCGGCTTCGACGCCACCGACACGGCGACCGCCGCCCACCTCGCCACCCAGGCCGGGCTGGCCATCGACACCGCCCTGCGGTACGCCCGCGAGTGGGAGATAGCCAACGAGCTCCAGCGCAGCATGCTGCCGCTGCGGCTGCCCCAGCCGCACGGCGTCCGGCTGGCCCAGCGCTACCTGCCCGGCGAGCGCGGCGCCCAGGTCGGCGGCGACTGGTACGACGCGGTGCCGCTGCCCGGCAACCGGGTGGCGCTGATCGTCGGCGACGTGATGGGCCACTCGCTCACCTCGGCCGCCATCATGGGCCAGCTGCGCACCAGCGCGCAGACCCTGGCCGCGCTCGACCTGCCGCCGCACGAGGTGCTCTACCACCTGGACGAGCAGGCCCAGCGACTCGGCCGCGAACAGCACCTGGCGACCTGCGTGTACGCGGTGTACGACCCGATCGCCAACCGGGTGGTGCTGGCCAACGCCGGGCACGTGCCGCCGGTGCTGGTCCAGCCGGACGGCACGGCCGAGCTGCTCGACCTGGAGGCGGGCGCGCCGATCGGCGTCGGCGGGGTCGACTTCACCTCCGCCGAGCTGCCCGCGCCGCCCGGCTCGGCCCTGCTGCTGTTCACCGACGGCCTGGTGGAGACCCGCAACCGGCCGCTCAGCGACGGGCTCGAACTGCTCCGCGCCCGGCTGGCCAACGCCCACCGGCACTCGCCGGAGAACCTCTGCCAGGAGGCGCTGCGGATCCTGCCGCCCGGCGACCGGGGCGACGACATCGCCCTGCTGGCCGCCTGCTTCGACGGCATCCCGGCCGGGGACGTCGCGCACTGGTACCTCCAGCCGCGCAACGAGACGCCGGGACGGGCCCGTCGGCTGGCCGCGCACACGCTGCGCCGCTGGGGGCTGGAGGAGCTCACCGAGGCCACCGAACTGATGGTCAGCGAGCTGGTCACCAACGCCGTCCAGCACGCGACCCGCCCGGTGACGCTGAGCCTGGTCCGCACCACCCGGCTGCGCTGCGAGGTGGGGGACGACAGCCCGCTGCTGCCCCGGCCGCGCCGGACCGGGCCGGACGACGAGCGCGGGCGGGGGCTGCAGATAGTGGCCCGGTGCGCCGAGCGCTGGGGCGCGACCCGGCTGGGCACCGGCAAGGTGGTCTGGTTCGAGCAGCGGCTGCCGTGACGACGTCCGACGGCTCCCGGCTTTCCGGCCGGGAGCCGTCGGACGCTCGACCCGTACTCAGACCCGCTCGGGCACCTTCGCCGACGGCTCCTCCGCCGCCGACCGCTCCAGCCGGGCCATCAGCTGCTCGCCCTCCATGTCCACCCGCGGCACCACCTTCTCCAGGCTCTTCGGGAACCACCAGGCGGCCTTGCCGAACAGCGCCATCGCGGCCGGCACCAGGGCCATCCGCACCAGGAAGGCGTCGACCAGCACGCCCACGGCCAGCGCGAAGCCGATCGGCTGGACGATCGGGTCGTGGCCGAAGACGAAGGAGCCGAACACCGCGATCATGATCAGCGCGGCCGCGGTGACCACCCGGGCGCCGTTGCGCACCCCGGCCACCACCGCCTCGCGCGGCGCCATGCCGTGCACGTGGTGCTCCTTCATCCCGGAGACCAGGAACAGCTCGTAGTCCATCGCCAGCCCGAACAGCACGCCGATCAGCAGGATCGGCACGAAGCTGACCACCGGGCCGACCTTCGGCACGTCGATCAGGCCGTCCAGCCAGCCCCACTGGTAGACCGCGACGACGGCGCCGAGCGAGGCGGTGATGGAGAGCAGGAAGCCGGCCACCGCCTTCAGCGGCACCAGGATCGAGCGGAAGGCGAGCGCCAGCAGCACCATCGCGATGCCCGCGATCACCGCGACGAACGGCGGCAGCGCGTCGCCGAGCTTGGCGGAGACGTCGATGTTGGCGGCGGTGGTGCCGGTGACGTCGATCCGCGCGCCGGTCTCGGCCTTCAGGGCGTCGCGCTGGTCGCGGATGTCGGTGACCAGCTGCCGGGTGTCGGCGTGGTCCGGGCCGGTCTTCGGGATGACCGGGAGCAGCGCGGTGCGGCTCGCCTGGTCCACGGTCGGCGGCAGCAGGGTCCGCACGCCGGGCAGGGCGGTCAGCTTGGCGGCGACGCCCTCGACCGCCTGGTCCGGCCGCTCGGCGCCGGTGGCGTCGACGACGACCACCAGCGGGGCGTTGAAGCCGGGGCCGAAGCTGTGGTCGACCAGGTCGTAGGCGGTGCGGGCGTCGGTGCCCTTGGCCTGTGAGCCGCCGCCGGGCAGACCGAGGGTCAGGCTCGCGGCGGGCACCGCGAGGGCGACCAGGGCGGCGAGGCCGGCCAGCAGCACGGCGAGCGGACGGCGCACCACGAAGGCGCCCCAGCGCTCCCCGAGGGTGGCGCGTCCCGGGGTCTTCGGCCCCGCGGCCGTCAGCGCGCGCCGCCAGACCGGCAGCCGGTCGATGGCGCGGCCGGCGAAGCCGAGCAGGGCGGGCAGCAGGGTGATCGCGACCAGCACCGCGACCACCACGGCGCCGGAGGCGGCCAGGCCCATGACGGTGAGGAAGGGCACGCCGGCGACGGCCAGGCCGGCCAGCGCGACGACGACGGTGAGGCCGGCGAAGACCACCGCGCTGCCGGCGGTCGCGTTGGCCCGGGCGGCGGCCTCGTCCGGCTCCAGGCCCTCGGCGAGGTGGCGGCGGTGCCGGGAGACGATGAACAGGGCGTAGTCGATGCCGACCGCGAGGCCGACCATCAGCGCCAGCACCGGCGCGGTGGAGATGATCTCGAACGAGCCGGACAGGGCGAGCAGGCCGGCCATCGCCACACCGACCCCGACCAGGGCGGTGAGCAGCGGCAGTCCGGCGGCCACCAGCGAGCCCAGGGTGATCACCAGGACCAGGCCGGCCACCACCAGGCCGACCGCCTCGCCGCCCTCGACCTGCGCCATCTTGTTGTAGGCGTCGCCGCCGAAGGCGACCGTGAGGCCGGCCGCGCGGGCCGGTTCGGCGGCCGCCTTGACCGCGTCGCGCTGCTCGTCGGTGATGTCGCCGAGCTTGCGGTCGAAGGAGACCAGGCCGAGCGCGACCTTGCCGTCCGGGGAGAGCGCCTGGGTGGCGTACGGGTCGGGGGCGGCCGCGACGCCGGGGACGGCGGCGATCCGGCCGACCGCCTCGGTGACGGCCCTGGCGGTCTCCGGGGCGGTGATGCCGCCGGGCCCGTCGGTGGCGAAGACCACCTGGGCGGAGCCGTGGCCCTGCTCGGGGAAGGTGCCCTGGATGCGGTCCAGGGTGGCCTGGGCCTCGGTGCCGGGGACCTTGAACTCGTCGCTGGTCTTGCCGGCGAAGGCCCCGGCGGCACCGCCGACCGCGATCAGCAGGGCGAGCCAGACGGCGAGGACGGTCCGCCGTCGGCGGAAGCAGAGGCGGCCCAGGCGGTACAGGTACGTGGCCATGCGTGCACCTTCGATCGGGTCGTTCGGGCAGGCGGTGGTGCGGGACGCGGTCGTCCCCGGTGGTCGTCCCACCGTCGTCCCACCACCGTACGCGCAACATTGTCAGGTGACAAAGTCGAACGACGCGAACGTTCGACGAGATCGTTCGATCTGGTTGCCCGAACATGGCGATACCCTGGCCCAATGGCTCACGTCCCCGCCTCCGAACGGCGCCCCCAACTGGTCCAGGCCGCCATCGACCTGATGGCCCGCGAGGGCATCGCCGCGGGCAGCACCCGCGCGATCGCGGCCGAGCTGGGCGTGGCGCAGGCCACGGTGCACTACACCTTCGGCACCAAGAAGGACCTCTACCGGGCCGTCATCGAGCAGCTGACCAGCGAGGTCATCGCCCAGGTGCGGGCCTCCGCACCGGCCGAGGGCCCGTTCGGCGAGCAGATCCGGACCATGGTCTACGCGCTCTGGGACAGCACCGTCGGCGAGAGCGACAAGTGCGCGCTGATGAACGAGTTCGCCGCGCTGGCGATGCGCGACCCGGACCTGCAGGAGATCATGCGGGCGCTCCAGCACGAGATGGAGTCCACCGCCACCGAACTGCTCACCGGGCTCTCCGCCGCCCACGCGCAGCCGCTGGCGCTGCCCGCGCACGAGATCGCGGTGCACTTCCTGGCCGGGTTCGACGGGCTGACCGAGCGCTACCTGGTGTTCAAGGCCACCGGCGAGCAGTCCCGGGAGGAGTCCCTCCGGGCGCTCGACCTGCTGGTGGCCACCACGATCGGCCTCTGCCTGGGCACCGCCGCGCAGCCCTGACCCCCCGGGGCCGGTCCTACGGGTGCACGATCCGGACCGGCAGCTCGGCCAGCACCTCGCGCAGCGAGGCCGCGAACCGGTCGTACTCGCCGCCGCGGGCCGACCCCGGCCGGGTGGCGAGCCCGATCCGGCGGCCCGGCGACGGGGCGGCGAACCGCACCGCGGCCAGCCGGTCGGTGCGGCCCGCCTCGACGTCCAGCGCGGTGGCGGGCAGCAGGGTCACCCCGAGGCCGCCGGCCACCAGCTGCACCAGGGTGGAGAGCCCGGCCGCCCGGGTGGTGGAGCCGCCCGGGTCGGCGCCGACCTCGCGGCAGATGTCGAGGGCCTGGTCGCGCAGGCAGTGGCCCTCCTCCAGCAGCAGCACGTCCAGGTCGAGCAGGACGTCGCGCGGCACGTCGACCCGGCCGGCCAGCTCGTGGTCGGGCGGGGTGACCAGGACGAAGTCCTCGTCGAACAGCGGGACGTCCCGGGTCGGCGCGGACCCGCCGGCCGGCAGCGCCAGCAGCAGCACGTCCAGCCGTCCGGCGGCCAGCCCCTCCAGCAGCGAGGGCGTCCGCTCCTCGTGGACGTGCAGCTCCAGCTCCGGGTAGCGGTCGCGGACCAGCCGCAGCACGGTCGGCAGCAGGTACGGCGCGACGGTCGGGATGACGCCCAGGTGCAGCGGCCCGGTGAACGGGCGGCGGGCGGCCTCCACCTCCTCGGTGAGGGCCTGCAGGGAGGCGAGCACCCGGCGCGAGTGCTCCAGCACGCGCTCCCCCAGGGGAGTGATCATCACCCTCCGCGTCGTACGCTCGACCAGCTGCGCGCCGAGTGACTCCTCCAGCGCCGCGACCGCCCCGGACAGGGCCGGCTGGCTCGTCCCGGTGGCCGCCGCGGCCTCCCGGAAGTGCCGGTGCTCGGCCACCGCGACGAAGGCCCTGAGCTGGGCGACGGTGGGCGTGCGGGGGCTGCGCGACGTGGCGCTCGCCACAGTCGCGTCGGGTTTACGGGCGGGGGCCCTGCGACGAGCGGGGCCGGAGGGGGGCGTGGGGGTATTGATAACAACCTCCGATCGGACACATCGAGTGTAGCTATTTCCCTGATCAGTCCACGATGTGGAATGGTTGAGCCTGCTCCGCAAACCGGACAAACCTTCCAACCCCTTACCAGGAGAGCACGCATGCTTACGATCGGTGACCAGTTCCCCGCTTGGGCCCTCAAGGGCGTTGAAGGCCCGTCCGCCGACAAGCTGGAGTTCAAGGACTACTCGTCGGAGGACCGGAAGGGCTGGTCGGTCGTCTTCTTCTGGCCGATGGACTTCACCTTCGTGTGTCCGACCGAGATCGCCGCGTTCGGCAAGCTGAACGAGGAGTTCGCCGACCGTGACGCCCAGATCTACGGCGTCTCCGGCGACTCCGAGTTCGTGCACCACGCCTGGCGCAAGGACCACAAGGACCTGGCCGACCTGCCCTTCCCGATGCTGGCCGACATCAAGCACGACCTGATGCGCGCCTGTGGCGTCGAGGCCGCGGACGGCACCGCCCAGCGCGCCGTCTTCATCGTCGACCCGAACAACGAGGTCCAGTTCGTCATGGTGACCGCCGGCTCCGTCGGCCGTAACCCCAAGGAGGTCCTGCGGGTGCTGGACGCCCTGCAGACCGACGAGCTGTGCCCGTGCAACTGGAACAAGGGCGAGGACACCCTCGACGCCCAGGCCCTCCTGGCGGGCTGACCCATGGCCCTCGACGACCTGAAGTCCGCCCTCCCGGACTACGCCAAGGACCTCAAGCTCAACCTGGGCTCGGTCATCGGCAACTCCGACCTCCCCGCCCAGCAGCTCTGGGGCACCGTGCTCTCCTGCGCGATGGCCACCCGCAGCCCCGCGGTGCTGCGCGAGCTGGAGCCCGAGGCCAAGGCCAACCTCTCCCCGGAGGCGTACACCGCCGCCAAGGGCGCGGCCGCGATCATGGGGATGAACAACGTCTACTACCGGACGCTGCACCTGCTCTCCGACAAGGAGTACAGCAGCATGCGGGCCGGCCTGCGGATGAACATCATCGGCACTCCGGGCGTCGAGAAGATCGACTTCGAGCTGTGGTGCTTCGCGGTCTCCGCGATCAACGGCTGCGGCCAGTGCCTCGACTCGCACGAGGCCGTCCTCCGCAAGGCCGGCGTCGACCGCGAGGTCATCCAGGCCTCGATGAAGATCGCCGCCGTCCTCCAGGCCGTGGCCGGCGTCCTCGACTCCGAGGCCGCCCTCGCCACCGCCACCGCCTGACCCCCAGCCCCACCCGAACGGGCCCCGCTCCCCGGACTCCCCAGTCCGCGGCCGGGGCCCGTTCGCGTGTTCGGGCGCTAGGGGGTCGGGGGTGGGGTGCGGGTGGCGGCTTCGCGGGCGGCTTCGAGGGCGGTGAAGACGGCCTGGCCGGCCTCGTTGCGGCGGCGGAGGTGGGTGACCACGGTGTTGGTGACGGCGATCAGGGGGACGGCGACGATGGCGCCGCCGATGCCGCCGATGATCGAGCCGGCGGCCACGCCGAGGACGACGCCGAGCGGGTGGACCCGGACGGCGCGGCCGAGGATCAGCGGCTGGAGGATGTGGCCCTCGATCTGCTGGACGGCGATCAGCACCACCAGCACCATCAGCGCCGTCCACGGGGTCGTGGTGACCAGGGCGATCAGGACCGCGACCGTCCCGGTGACCAGCGCGCCCACCAGCGGGACGAAGGCGCCGAGGAAGATGATCACCGCGAGCGGCAGCGCCATCGGCACCCCGAGCAGCTGGATCCCGATGCCGATGCAGACCGCGTCGATGAAGGCCACGCAGACCGTGCCGCGGACGTAGGCGGTGAGCGTCGCCCAGGCCTTCGGCCCCGCGCCCGCCATCGCGTAGCGGGAGTGCCGGGGCAGGCCGCGCAGCGCCCAGTTCCAGATCCGCTCGCCGTCGTAGAGCAGGAAGAAGGTGGTGAAGAAGGCCAGCAGCACGGTCGTCAGCACCTCGACGGCGATCTGCGCGCCGGTGATGCTGGCGGAGGTGATCTGCTCGGTGTTGGTGCTGATCGCCTTGGTGATCTGGTTGGCGAAGTCGGTGATCTGCTGCTCGGTCAGGTGCAGCGGCCCGGTGATCAGCCAGTCCCGGAGCTGGTCGACACCGGCCTTCACCTTGCTGGTGACGGTCTCCAGGTTGGTGCTGACCTGCCAGACCACGAACCAGCCGACCAGGCCGATGCCGGCCAGGCCGCTCATGAACACCCCGCCGGCGGCCAGCGAGCGCGGGACGCCGTGCCGGCGCAGCCAGGAGACGGTGGGTTCGAGCAGCGCGGAGATCAGCAGCGAGGCGAGCACCGCGAAGGCGACCAGCCGCAGCATGTCGACGATGTAGAAGACGACGTACAGCGCGCCGCCGAGCAGCAGCAGCCGCCAGGTGGACTCGGCGGCGACCCGCAGTCCCCAGGGCACCGCCTCGGCCGGGGTGGCGGGCCGGCCGAAGTGGCCGTGCGAGGTGTGGACGGCGGGGGCGGTGGGGACCGCGGCCGGAGCCGGGGCCGGCGCGGCGGCCGGAGCGGACTCCTCGCGCGGGCCGGGCAGGGCCGTGGGAGCCGGGGCCTCGGCGGGCACCGGTGACGGGTCCGCGGGCAGCGCGGGTTCGTGGAAGTCGGCCGCCATCGCGGCGCGCCGGCGCCGTTCGATCACGGCGGCCGCACTCGCCACCACGGCCACTCCCTTGGCCACGGCCTTGAAGGCCTTTCCGCCCCGCGCCATGCTCGCTACCACTTCTCCCCGCCGGAGCCGCCCGGTCCGGCGGCACGCCGTGGGTCGCGCCACGGCCGTCAGGGATGACGCTACCCGGCCGGGGCGCGGTGAGTCCGCCGCACGAGCCGGATCTTCCCGGTGGCGACCACCGGTCCGACGGCCGTTTTCGGGACAAAACGGCACGTCCCGGGTGGTTTCAGGCGTCGGCCAGCGGGGAGGAGTCGGTCGGGAACCGGAGCCATCCGTCGGCGGACCGGCCGGTGCGGGGAGCTACCAGGACCCCTCCCCGTCCCCGCGTCCGCACCCAGGACCGCACCGCCCGTGGGCGCACTGGTCAGCGCAGCCCGGGCGGGGCGGCCCGCCGGAGTAGACGAACGTCCGACGAGAAACACCGCGGCCCCCGAGCACGTTGTGCTCGGGGGCCGCGGTGGGCGTTCCTAGTACCAGTGGTGCGACTGCCAGAACGACCAGGCGCCACAGGGGCTGCCGTAGCGGCTGTTCATGTAGTTGAGGCCCCACTTGATCTGGGTGGCCGGGTTGGTCCGCCAGTCGGCACCGGCCGAGGCCATCTTGGTGCCGGGCAGCGCCTGGACCAGGCCGTACGCGCCGGAGCTCTTGTTGGTCGCGGTGTAGTCCCAGCCGCTCTCGCGCTTCACGATCTGGCTGAAGCACTGGAACTGCGCGTCGTTGCCGATGATCTGCTGGGCGGTCTCCTGCACCGAGCCAGGGCTGACCGAGACCGCCGGAGCGGACGGAGCGCTGTCGGTGGCGGCCATCGCCGAGCGCGCCTTGGAGCGGTTGGCGGCGGCCTCGTCGGCCTTGCGCTTCTCCTCGGCGGCCTTCGCGGCCTTGTCCGCCTCGGCCTTGGCGGCCTTGTCGGCGGCCTTGTCGGCGGCCTCCTTGGCGGCGGCGTCGGCCTTCGCCTGGGCCTCGGCGGCGGCCTGCTGGCGCGCGGCCTCCTCGGCTGCCTTCTGCTCGGCGGCGGCCTTGGCGGCGGCGTCGGCGGCGGCCTGCTGGGCGGACGCCTGCGTGCCGATGTTGTCGCTGATGGTCTGCGCCTGGGCGCCGGAGGGGACTTCGGCAAGCAGGGTCGCGCCCGCGACGTCGACCGTCTGCGTCGCCTTGCCCTCGCTGCCCGACGCCATGCCCACGACGGCACCGACAGCGGTGACGGCGGTGGCGGAGACGACAGCAACTCCCCGGACCGAGATCCGAGTCACATGGATTCCTTCCAGCATCGCCCACGCGTGACCGTACGGACGCAAGATGCCCCTTGGCACTGCCCTCCGTACGGTGCTGGTCACGGGAGGTACTGACCCGGCGTCCGGCCGAGGTGAAGCGGCCGGGCGTTGTGATCGGGCGGCGTACGGCTCGTCTTCAATTGTGCGTCCACTGACCGGAGTTGGTGGACCGTCCGGGCCGGACCCCCGGTCGCCCGGAAGCCCTGCCATGCCGTACGCGGGGCCTGACAGAACCCTCACCATGCCGCACGGGGCACTGTCGACGCAATTCCCCGTTGCGTGGCGGATGTCACATTCACCGTACCGGCGTTCGCCGGACAGAAAGACACGCGATGTGATGAAAGGGACGGAGCCCGCTCCGTCAGGAACGGGCCCCGTCCGGGGATTTGATGGTTTTGTCCGCTATGCCCCGATTAGGGGTGGACGTCCTCCAGCATCTCCGTCACCAGGGCCGCGATCGGCGAACGCTCCGAGCGGGTCAGCGTGATGTGCGCGAACAGCGGATGCCCCTTCAGCTTCTCCACCACCGCCACCACGCCGTCGTACCGGCCCACCCGCAGGTTGTCCCGCTGCGCCACGTCGTGGGTGAGCACCACCCGCGACCCCTGGCCGATCCGGGACAGCACCGTCAGCAGGACGTTGCGCTCCAGCGACTGCGCCTCGTCCACGATCACGAAGGCGTCGTGCAGGGAACGCCCTCGGATGTGGGTGAGCGGCAGGACCTCCAGCATGCCCCGGGCGATGACCTCCTCGATCACGTCCGGCGTGGTGACGGCCGAGAGGGTGTCGAAGACGGCCTGGGCCCAGGGGCTCATCTTCTCCGTCTCGCTGCCCGGGAGGTAGCCGAGCTCCTGGCCGCCGACCGCGTACAGCGGCCGGAAGACCATCACCTTGCGGTGCTGCTGCCGCTCCAGGACCGCCTCCAGGCCGGCGCACAGCGCCAGCGCGGACTTGCCGGTGCCGGCCCGGCCGCCCATCGAGACGATGCCGACCTCCGGGTCGAGCAGCAGGTCCAGCGCGACCCGCTGCTCGGCGCTGCGCCCGCGCAGGCCGAACGCCTCGCGCTCGCCGCGCACCAGCCGGACCCGGCCGTCGCCGGTGACCCGGCCGAGCGCCTTGCCGCGCTCGGAGGTGAGCACCAGCCCGGTGTGCACCGGCAGCTCGGCGGCCCCCTCGACGTGCACCCCGGCGTCGTGGCCGGCCGCGAACAGCGCGTCCACGTCGTCGGCCGGGACGTGCAGTTCGGACATGCCCGTCCAGCCGGAGGTGATCGCCAGCTCGGCCCGGTACTCCTCGGCGAGCAGGCCCACCGAGGACGCCTTGATCCGCAGCGGGAGGTCCTTGGAGACGACGGTGACGTCGTACCCCTCGGCCTGCAGGTTGCGGGCCACCGCCAGGATCCGGGTGTCGGCCTCGCCGCCGCCGGACCGGTAGCCGGCCGGCAGTATCGACAGGTCGGAGTGGTTGAGCTCGACCCGGATGCTGCCGCCGAGCTCACCGACCGGGATCGGCTCGTCGAGGCGCCCGAACCGGATCCGGTAGTCGTCGAGCAGGCGCAGCGCCTGGCGGGCGAAGTAGCCCAGCTCCGGGTGGTGCCGCTTGGCCTCCAGCTCGGTGACCACGACCACCGGGAGGACCACCTCGTGCTCCTCGAAGCGGGTCATGGCGAGCGGGTCCGCCAGGAGCACGCTGGTGTCGAGAACGTACGTGCGCCGGTCTGGTGTCCGGCGGCTCTTGGAACTGACCACTAGGCCTCCAGGGCGGATGACCCTGCGTCATCCGCGGCATGCCGGCCCCCGCTGCCCCGGTGGCCTCGGAGCCGGTCTGATCGGAGTATTCCCAGGCGGGGGGCGGTGCATTCGCGTCCCCGGCGAACTGACGGATCATTGCCGGTGAACGTTTGGCCTCGCCCCGCCGCCGGGTAGGCCAGCCCTACGGTGGTCAATCCCGCCGCGGTCCCGTCCGCGCGGGGCGGCGGCCCCGCCGTCCCGGGACGCCCCGGCTCCCC
Organism: Kitasatospora sp. NPDC093806; assembly: GCF_040683335.1. Classification (NCBI taxonomy): domain Bacteria; kingdom Bacillati; phylum Actinomycetota; class Actinomycetes; order Kitasatosporales; family Streptomycetaceae; genus Kitasatospora; species Kitasatospora sp. NPDC093806. The sequence continues at coordinate 37,233 of NZ_JBFBDO010000028.1, read as the reverse complement.
GTCAGAGGCCCATCCGCCGGTTGCGCTGATCGAACGCGCGCAGCGCCCGCTGGAAGTCGACCTTGCGGAAGGCCGGCCAGTACGCCTCGCAGAAGTAGAACTCGCTGTGCGCGCTCTGCCAGAGCAGGAAGCCGGACAGCCGCTGCTCGCCCGAGGTGCGGATGACCAGGTCCGGGTCGGGCTGGCCCTTGGTGTAGAGGTGCTCGGCGATGTGCTCGACGTCGAGGATCTCGGCCAGCTCCTCGATCGAGGTGCCCCGGCCGGCGTGCTCCTGGAGCAGCGAGCGGACGGCGTCGGCGATCTCGTGCCGGCCGCCGTAGCCGACGGCCACGTTGACGGTGATGCCGTCGATCCCGGCGGTCTGCTCGGCGGCCTTCTTCAGGACGTCGGCGGTGTGCTGCGGGAGCAGGTCCAGCGCGCCGACCGGGTTGACCCGCCAGCGGCGGGCGGCGGCCAGGTTGGTGACGGCGTCCTCGATGATGCCCAGCAGCGGGACCAGCTCGTCCGCGGGGCGGGAGAGGTTGTCGGTGGAGAGCATCCACAGCGTGACGACCTTGACGTGGGTCTCGTCGCACCAGCCGAGGAACTCGCTGATCTTGTCGGCGCCGCGCTGGTGGCCGTACGCGGTGGAGCCGCCGGTCGCCTTGGCCCAGCGGCGGTTGCCGTCGAGGATCACGCCGATGTGGTGCGGGGTGCGGGCGAGGTGCACCTCGACCCGGCGCCCGTAGAGGCCGTACATCCCGTCCAGCAGGACGCGCAGACCCGGCGTGCGTTCGACGACATCGCGCAGACCCATGGTTTTCGGCCCCTCCGTGCTCACTTCACCGGGTGCTTGAGAACCCCCGGCGCAGCCTACTCCCGCGTCGTCTCGGCAGGGAAAGCCGCAGGTCGCGGGAGGGTCACGGTCCTGTGCGGAGCCGGTCCCGACCGGCCCGCCGGAGGTGGCCGGAAGGGCGCGGCGGAGGCCTCCGGCACATGCCAGGTGCCAAGGATACGGAACGGTCTCATTCCTTAAAGAATCCGTAAGCCGACGGTTCAATGCTTGACGACCGCCAATGGTCTAGTCCAGCTTTTGTGCCAGGGCGGAACGGACACCCGAACCGCCGCCCCGAGCAAGCCGGTTTCGCGGAACTCCCCTCCCCCACACGCGGCCGCCGCGCCCCCCACCGCGGCGGCCGCTCCTCCCCCACAGGAGCGCACCTCCATGGCCCGTACGCTGAACCAGTCCGCCGCGCACCGGCGCCGGCGGGGCCCCGTCCCGGCCCTCGCCGCCGGCGCCACCGCACTCGCCCTGGCGGGTACCGGTCTCGCCCTCTTCGCCGGGGGCGCCAACGCGGCCGCCGGGAATCTGGTCGCCAACGGCGGCTTCGACGGCTCGTTGGGCGGCTGGGCCTGTACCGGCGCCGCGAGCGCGGTCACCACCCCGGTCCACTCCGGCACCGGCGCCCTCCAGGCCACCCCGGGCGCCGGGGACACCGCCGAGTGCACCCAGACCATCAGCGTGCTGCCCAACACCAGCTACACCCTGAGCGCCTGGGTCCAGGGCCCGTACGTCTACCTCGGCGCGCGCGGCACCGGCGGCACCGACCCGAGCAGCTGGTCCAACCAGAACAGCTGGAACCAGCTCTCCACCACCTTCACCACCGGGGCCAACGCCACCAGCGTCACCGTCTACCTGCACGGCTGGTACGGCCAGAGCGCCTACCTCGCCGACGACGTCGTGCTGAGCGGCCCGGGCGGGACCTCCACCCCGAGCCCGACCGTCACCCCGACGCCGACGCCCACCGCCACGGCCACCCCGACCGCGACCGCCACCCCCACGGCCACCGCGACCCCGACCCCCACCGCGACGCCGACGGCCACCCCGACCCCCACCGCGACCCCGACGGCCACCCCGACCAGCACCAACCCGCCGGTCACCGGCCTGCCGAAGCACGTGGTCACCGGCTACTGGCACAACTTCGACAACAAGGGCAACAACCTCCAGAAGCTGAGCGACGTCCAGAGCGCGTACGACATCATCGCGGTCTCCTTCGCCGACTCCGTCGCCAACCGCCCCGGCGCCGTCACCTTCAAGCTGGACGCCGAGCTCTCGGCCGGGCTCGGCGGCTACACCGACGCCCAGTTCCGCGCCGACGTGAAGGCCAAGCAGGCCGCCGGCAAGAAGGTCGTCATCTCCATCGGCGGCCAGAACGGCGCCATCCAGGTCAACGACGCCACCGCCGCGTCCGCCTTCGTCGAGACCGCCGCCGCGGTGATCAAGGACTACGGCTTCGACGGCCTCGACGTCGACCTGGAGAACGGCCTCAACCCGACCTACCTCGCCGACGCGCTGCACGCCCTGCAGGCCAAGGTCGGCCCGAACTTCGTCCTGACGATGGCCCCGGAGACCATCGGGATGTACTCCACCGCCGGCTCCTACTTCCAGCTGGCGCTGAAGACCAAGGACATCCTGACCGTCGTCAACACCCAGTTCTACAACTCGGGCGGCATGAACGGCTGCGACGGCAAGGTCTACAACCAGGGCACCATCGACTTCATCACCTCGCAGGTCTGCACCCACATCCAGGGCGGCCTGCGGCCCGACCAGGTCGGCATCGGCGTCCCGGCCTCCGGCAAGGCGGCCGGCGGCGGCTACGTCGCGCCGAGCGTCGTCAACAACGCGCTGGACTGCCTGGCCACCGGCAAGAACTGCGGGAGCTTCGTCCCGCCGGCCAAGTGGCCGACCATCCGCGGCGCGATGACCTGGTCCACCAACTGGGACTCCGTCAACGGGAACGCCTTCTCCAACACGGTCGGCCCGTTCGTCCACCAGATGCCGTAATCCCCCACGGCGCGCCGCTCCTTGAGGGTGGGGCCTGCGCGCCGGCGCCGGGCCCGCCGTACCCGACCGGTACGGCGGGCCCGTCCGCTTTCCCCCAGGGGAAACTACGGCTGGGCGAGCACCGCGAGCAGGGTGCCGATCAGCAGGAACGGGCCCAGCGGCACCTCCCGGCCGCGCACCGGGCGGCGGCGGGCCAGCGCGGTCAGCAGCACGCCGACCGACCAGAGCCCGGCCAGCAGGACGGCGACGACCAGCGCGGTGAGCGCGGCGGACCAGCCGTAGCGGCCGAGTAGCGCGCCGAGGCCGAGCGCCAGCACGGTGTCCCCCGGTCCCATCACCCCCAGCCAGACCGGCAGTTCGAACAGCGCCCCGGCGGCCAGCGCCACCAGCAGCGAGCGCAGCAGCCCGCCCGGGCTGCCGTCGGACAGCTCCAGCACCGCCAGCAGCACCGCCAGGCCCGCCGCCAGCGTCCAGGTGAGCGGGTACGGCAGCCGGTGCACCCGGGCGTCGGTGAAGCCGAGCACCACCCCGGGGCCGGCCAGCCAGAGCAGCAGCAGCGCGTCGCCCGGCTGGTCGGCGGCGAGCGCGGCGGCGGCCGCCGCCGCGGTGACCGCCTCCACCCGCCAGGCACCGGGGCCGAGCGGCGTCCGGCAGCCCGGGCAGCCGCCGGTCGGCGGCAGGCCGCGCAGTTCCCGCCCGCAGGACGGGCAGGCCCGGCACCACGGCTCGCCCTCGGGCACGGCGTACCGCACCACCAGGCCGCGCAGCGCCGGTGCCACCAGCAGTCCGGCCAGCACCGCGCCGACCGCGCTCGCGATCACGGCTTTCCCCCTCCTCGCCCGGTGACGGTAGGATCCCGCGGGTTCCACAGCGGAACCGGCCGGGCACCGTCCGCGTCCGACACTGGCGGCGCCGTCGAAACGGGCGCCGCACCGAGCACATCATCCACGGGGGAGACACACCTTGACGAAGTATCGGAACACTCTGCGCGCGGCCGTCCCGGTCGCGGCGCTGGCGCTGGCGCTGACGGCCTGCGGGCCGGAGAACTCCGACCCGGCGGTCGTCGCCACCCAGCCCGCCGCCCAGCCCGCGGCGCCGACCGCGGCCGAGACCGGGGCCGCCGCCCCGACCGGCGCTCCGGCCACCACCCCGGCCGCGGCCGGCGGTGCGGCCACCGGCGGTGGCGCGGCGACCGGTGGCGGCACCGGCGGCACCACCCCCGCGGCCGTCCCGACCGCCGCCACCAGCGGCAACCCGATCGGCGGGGCGAGCGGCGGCGGCAGCAAGATCACCTACGAGAACCCGCTGCCGCTCACCACCACCGGCAGCTACCTCGGCAAGACCAAGGCCGACGTCACCCCGGTCTCGGTGGTCAAGGGCACCGCCGCCGAGATCGCCCCGTTCAACTGGAAGCCGGCCGACACCGCCGGCAAGACGCCGTACTACGTGACGGTGAACTTCACCAACAAGACCGGCGCCCCGCTGGTCGACGAGTACTTCATGATGCGCTTCAAGGTCAGCGTCGACCCCAAGTCGACCGGCATCCTGCCGGCCCCGGTCATCATGAAGTCGATCCCGCAGTGCGACGCCGGCAAGAAGCCCGGCGCGCTGGCCGACGGCCAGAGCCAGCAGCAGTGTGCGGTGTATCTCGTGCCGGACGGCACGCCGCCGCAGTTCCTCGTCTTCGGCAGCGTTCTGGACACCCAGCCGCTGATCTGGAAGGCGAGCTGAGCCATCCGCCTCCCGATCGAAGGGGCGGCTGAGCGGTGACCTCCGGGCGGTCCGGCGGGTGTCCAGGAACACCCGCCGGGCCGCCCGTTCGTGCCCCTAAAGTAGGCAGGCATGCAGGTCATCCAGTCCAGCAAGCTCGCCAACGTCTGCTACGACATCCGCGGCCCGGTCCTCGACGAGGCGATGCGGCTGGAGGAGCAGGGCCACCGCATCCTGAAGCTCAACACCGGCAATCCGGCGCTGTTCGGCTTCGACGCGCCGCCGGAGATCCTCCAGGACATCCTGCGCAACCTCTCCTCCGCGCACGGCTACGGCGACTCCAAGGGCCTGCTGTCGGCCCGCCGCGCCGTGGTGATGCACTACGAGGAGCGCGGACTGCACGGCCTGACGGTCGAGGACGTCTTCCTCGGCAACGGCGTCTCCGAGCTGATCCAGCTGGCGATGACCGCGCTGCTGGACGACGGCGACGAGGTGCTCGTCCCGGCGCCGGACTACCCGCTGTGGACGGCCTCCGTCTCGCTGGCCGGCGGCACCGCCGTCCACTACCGCTGCGACGAGCAGTCCGAGTGGTACCCGGACCTCGCCGACATCGAGGCCAAGGTCACCGACCGGACCAGGGCGCTGGTGGTGATCAACCCCAACAACCCGACCGGCGCGGTCTACCCGCGCGAGGTGCTGGAGGGGCTGGTCGGGATCGCCCGCCGGCACCAGTTGGTGATCTACGCCGACGAGATCTACGACAAGATCCTCTACGACGACGCCGAGCACGTCCCGCTGGCCACGCTGGCCCCCGACCTGTTCTGCGTCACCTTCAACGGCATGTCCAAGGCCTACCGGGTGGCGGGCTTCCGCTCCGGCTGGATGGTGCTCTCCGGCGACCGCACCCGGGCCCGCAGCTACGTCGAGGGTCTGACGGTGCTCGCCTCGATGCGGCTCTGCGCCAACATGCCCGCCCAGCACGCGGTGGCCGCCGCGCTCGGCGGCCGGCAGTCGATCAAGGACCTGGTGCTGCCCGGCGGCCGGCTGCTGGAGTCCCGGGACGCCGCGTGGCGGCTGCTCAACGAGATCCCCGGGGTCAGCTGCGTGAAGCCGAAGGGCGCGCTGTACGCCTTCCCCCGGCTGGACCCGAAGGTCTTCAAGATCAAGGACGACGCCCGGATGGTGCTCGACCTGCTGCGCGCCGAGCGGATCCTGCTGGTGCAGGGCACCGGCTTCAACTGGCCCGAGCCGGACCACTTCCGGCTGGTCACCCTGCCGCGGGCGGAGGAGATCACCGACGCGGTCACCCGGATCGGCACCTTCCTGAGCGGCTACGCCCAGCCCTGACGGACGGGCGGGCGGGCGGCCGGGGAAAGGCTACGGCCGGAGTCCCGGTCCGGGCGATCTCCTTGGTCGGGGAAAGATCGTCCGGCGGGGCTCCGGCCGTCCGGTCGCCCGCCGGCGCGCGGTTCGTGCCACGCGCCGACGGTTGTCGCGCACTCGCTGAGGCTCAGGCTCAGCCGAGGCGGGCGACCAGGTCTCGGTACTCGTCCCACAGCTCGGTGGGGGTGTGCTCGCCGAACAGCTCCAGGTGGGCCGGGACGAGCGCGGCCTCCTGGCGCCAGATGTCGGCGTCGACGGTGAAGAGCAGGTCGACGTCCTCCTTGGACAGCTCCAGGCCGTCCAGGTCGAAGCCCTCGACGGTCGGCAGCACGCCGATCGGGGTCTCGACGCCGTTGCCGGTGCCCTCCAGGCGCTCGACGATCCACTTCAGCACGCGGCTGTTCTCGCCGTAGCCGGGCCAGACGAACTTGCCCTCGGCGTTCTTGCGGAACCAGTTGACGTAGTAGATCTTCGGCAGCTTGGCGGCGTCCGCCTGGGCGCCGACCTTCAGCCAGTGGGCGAAGTAGTCACCCATGTTGTAGCCGCAGAACGGCAGCATCGCGAACGGGTCGCGGCGCAGCTCGCCGACGGTGCCCTCGGCGGCGGCGGTCTTCTCGGAGGCGATGTTGGCGCCCAGGAAGACGCCGTGCTGCCAGTCGAAGGACTCGGTCACCAGCGGGACGGCGGTGGCGCGGCGGCCGCCGAACAGGATCGCCGAGATCGGCACGCCCGCCGGGTCCTCCCACTCCGGGGCGATGGTCGGGCACTGCGCGGCCGGGACGGCGAAGCGGGCGTTCGGGTGGGCGGCCGGGGTGCCGGACTCCGGCGTCCAGTCGTTGCCGCGCCAGTCGATCAGGTGGGCGGGCTTCTCGTCGGTGAGGCCCTCCCACCAGACGTCGCCGTCGTCGGTGAGCGCGACGTTGGTGAAGACGGTGTTGCCCCAGAGGGTGTCGATCGCGTTGGCGTTGGTGTCGACACCGGTGCCGGGCGCGACGCCGAAGAAGCCGGCCTCGGGGTTGATGGCGTACAGGCGGCCGTCGGCGCCGAAGCGCATCCAGGCGATGTCGTCGCCGATCGTCTCGACCTTCCAGCCCGGGATGGTGGGCTGGAGCATCGCCAGGTTGGTCTTGCCGCAGGCGGACGGGAAGGCGGCCGCGACGTACTTGACCTCACCGGACGGCGGGGTGAGCTTGAGGATGAGCATGTGCTCGGCCAGCCAGCCCTCGTCGCGCGCCATGGTCGAGGCGATGCGCAGCGCGTAGCACTTCTTGCCGAGCAGGGCGTTGCCGCCGTAGCCCGAGCCGAAGGACCAGATCTCCCGGCTCTCCGGGAAGTGCGAGATGTACTTGGTGCTGTTGCACGGCCACGGGACGTCCGCCTGACCCTCGGCCAGCGGGGCGCCGACGGTGTGCACCGCCTTGACGAACTCGCCGTCCTCGCCGAGCTGGTCGAGCACGGCCTGACCCATCCGGGTCATCACGCGCATCGACACGGCGACGTAGGCGGAGTCGGTGATCTCCACGCCGTAGGCGGCCAGCGGGGACCCGACCGGGCCCATCGAGAACGGCACGACGTACATCGTGCGGCCCTTCATCGAGCCGCGGAACAGCCCCTGCTCCCCCTGGAAGAGCTCCCGCATCTCGGCGGGGGCCTTCCAGTTGTTGGTCGGGCCGGCGTCCTTCTCCTGCTCGGAGCAGATGTAGGTGCGGTCCTCCACGCGCGCCACGTCCGTCGGGTCCGAGGCGGCGTAGTAGGAGTTGGGTCGCTTTTCCTCGTTGAGCTTCTTGAAAGTGCCCTGGGCGACGAGCAGGTCGGCGAGGCGCTGGTACTCCGCCTCGGAACCGTCGCACCATTCGACGCGGTCCGGCTGGGTGAGCTCAGCGATCTCGCTCACCCAGGCCAGCAGACGCTGGTGGCGGGTGGGCGCGGCGCTGAGAGCAGCCGAGTTCTCGTTCGACACGATCGCTCCGTTTCACGCCATCCCGGCGGGGAGACGGCGTAGCGGGGGTTGAGGGTGCTTGCAGCGTAGCTCCGGGCCCTGGGCCCGAATACGGCGCCATGGCGAAATTGACGCATCTTTTACTACAGTAAGGATATCTACTCGCGAGTAACAGGACTCTCCGGGCCCCTCCCCGGAGCCTTCCGACCCCCGTCGAACACTCCAAAACGTCCAAGTCGTGACGAGCGCCACTTCCTACGCCGCAGTAACCTACGGATCCGTAGGTAGCGGGTAGCATGCGGCTCATGACTGCTGAGTCCCTGGAGCGCGCGGAGCCCGTCGAGAGCAAGCCGAAGTGGCGCGGCTGGCTGCACGCCGGGATGTTCCCCGCCACCGTCGCCGCCGGGATCGTGCTGATCTGCCTGGCCGACCCGGGCCCGGCGAGGATCGCGTGCGCGATCTACTCGGCCAGCGCCTGGCTGCTGTTCGGGGTCAGCGCGGTCTACCACCGCTTCACCTGGGGGCCGCGCGGCGACGCGATCCTGCGCCGGCTGGACCACGCGAACATCTTCCTGATCATCGCGGGCACCTACACCCCGTTCACCATCCTGCTGCTGGACGGCGCCGCCCGGCAGGTGCTGCTCTGGGCGGTGTGGGGCGGTGCGCTGGCGGGGATCGCGTTCCGGGTCTTCTGGGTGGGCGCGCCGCGCTGGCTGTACACGCCGGTGTACCTCGCACTGGGCTGGGCCGCGGCGTTCTTCCTGCCGGACTTCCTGCACGCCGGCGGGGTCGCCGTGCTGGTGCTGATGATCGTCGGCGGCGTGCTCTACAGCGTCGGCGGCGTGGTGTACGGGCTCAAGCGGCCGAACCCGTCACCGCGTTGGTTCGGCTTCCACGAGGTGTTCCACGCCTTCACCCTCGGCGCGTTCATCACCCAGTACGTCGGGGTCTCACTGGTGGCCTACAGCACGGCCGGCTGAGCCCGGGGCCCCATGACGGGCGGTCGGCCGGTCGTGCGACCGGACGGCCGCCCGTTCCGCCGTCCACTCCCGGACCGGGTGCTCGTACGGGCGCTCCGAGCGCCGCTCGTGCAGCCGGTCGAACCGGTCGTGGGTCCGCTGCCCGCGCGCGTGGAGCCCGGCCTGCCGCGCGTCGATCGCCGCCCGGGCCCGCCGGCAGCGCTCGCAGTGCGCGGCGTCCACCAGGCCGGCGGCCGTACGGTGCCCGCGCGGCGCGGGCCGGCGTTCCGGCTCGGGCGACTGGTGGAGCAACCGCCAGCGCCGGCCGACGTAGACCATCAGCAGCAGCACCTCGACCCCGGCGACCACCAGCACCAGCGCGGCGCCGTTGATCAGATACGCCGCGACCACGGCCAGCGCCGAGGCCACCACCACTGCGGCACCCCAGACCTGGGCACCCGACTCCCGATCAGCCATCTCGGCTTCCCCTTCTTCCTGCGCCGGGCTCGTGGTCGGCTCCTGCCGCCCCACCCCTTCTCCGCTCTCGGCACGCTTCGGCCCGCACTGACCGACCGCCACATCGTATCTACCGTCAGTCACCCGCAACCGCCCGAAAGCGGCGAACGACAGATCAACGTTGCGTCAATTCCCCGTGCGGAACGCGCACTTCCAGGACACATCACGGAGCGTAGCCGAGTTGGTACCCGCATTCGTCATTGACGGTGGCCATCTTTTGGGAGTTACTGTCATTTGACAGGAACTCCCTCGCAGGCTTCCGGAGGTTTCCGTGCCCACCCAGCCATCCAGCCAGCCATCCAGCCGGCCACCGACCGGACCACCGGCCGGGCCATCCGCCTCGGCCCCCGACCCGCGGCGCTGGCTCGCCCTGGTCGCCGTCGCGCTGAGCGTCCTGGTGATCAGCTTCGACATGACGGTCCTCAACGTGGCGCTGCCCACCCTGGCCTCGCAGCTACAGGCCACCACCGGGCAGCAGCAGTGGATCGTCGACTCCTACACCGTGGTCTTCGCCGCCGTGATGCTCCCGGCCGGGCTGATCGGCGACCGGTTCGGCCGCCGCTTCACGCTCACCCTGGGCCTCGCGCTGTTCGGCCTCGCCTCCGGCGTCGGCATGCTCACCGACAGCCCGGACACCCTGATCGCCGCCCGCGCCGCGATGGGCCTGGCCGGCGCCCTGGTGATGCCGATGTCGATGGCGGTCATCCCCAGCCTCTTCCCGCCCGCCGAACAGCGCCGCGCCACCGCGATCCTGGCCGCCTCGCTCGCCGTCGGCACCCCACTCGGCCCGCTGATCGGCGGCTTCCTGCTCCAGCACTACTGGTGGGGCGCGATCTTCGCGATCAACCTGCCGCTGGTCGCGATCGGCATCACCGCCTGCACCGTCCTGCTGCCGGAGACCCGCAACCCCGCCGCGCCCCGGATCGACCTGCCCGCCACCCTGCTCGGCGCGGGCGGCCTGTCCGCGCTCACCTACGGCATCATCGAGGGCCCCGAGCGCGGCTGGGCCGACCCGCTGGTGCTCGGCACGATCGGCGGCTCGCTGGTCGCGCTCGCCGCGCTGGTCCTGCGCAGCCGCGGCCGGCGCGATCCGATGCTCGACCTCGGCCTGCTCGCCGACCGCACCTTCCGCTGGTCGGTGCTGGCCGCGACCCTGGTGTCGGTGGTGCTGTTCGGCGCGTTCTTCGTGCTGCCGCTCTACTTCCAGAGCGTGCTCGGCGCCGACGCCTTCGGCACCGGCCTGCGGCTGATGCCGATGATGCTCGGCCTGATGGTGGCCGCCCGGCTCAGCGACAAGCTGGTCGCCCGGACCGGCCCGCGGCCGGTGATCGTCCTCGGCCTGGCCCTGCTGGCCGCCGCCCTGCTGCTCGGCAGCCGGACGGAGGTCTCCGACGGCTACGGCCTCGCGGCGGTCTGGCTCGTCCTGCTCGGCGTCGGCATGGGGATGTCGCTGATCACCGCGCAGGCCAGCGCCCTGCTCACGCTGCCGCCCGCCCGGGCCGGCGTCGGCTCGGGGCTGATGCAGACCTTCCGCCAGGTCGGCGGGGCGATCGGGGTGGCGGTCTTCGGCAGCCTGCTGGCCGGCTCCTACCGGGGGGCGCTGGAGACCGGCGGGCTCCCGGCCGGGGCCGCCGACCGGGCCGGACAGTCGGTGGTCGCCGCCGACGCGGTCGCCGCCGCGAGCGGGAACCCGGCGCTGAGCGCGTCCGCGCACTCGGCCTACGTGCACGGGATGACGGTGGTGCTGCTCGCCGCCGGGGTGATCGCGGTGCTGTCGGCGGTGCTGGTCGCGCTCCGGATGCCGTCCGTCGAACCGGGCGCCGAGGCCGGGGCCGCGACCGGGGCCGGGTCCACGACCGGGGCCGAGGCCGCAACCAGCGCCGAGGCCGGGAGCGAGAGCGGGACGGACGCCGGGGCCGGGCCGGTGGCCCCCGTCGAGCCCGCGGCCGATCACGGATAATCGAAGACATGAGCGCAACGCGGCCGACAGTGGCACCCCCGGCTGGTCCGGACAACCCGGTCCAGGCGATGCTGGAGGCGCCGCTGTCGCTGCGCGAGCGGAAGAAGCTGAAGACCCGCCAGGCGATCCGCCGCGAGGCGTACCGGCTGATCGCCGAGCAGGGCTACGACAACACCACGGTGGACCAGATCGCGGCCGCCGCCGAGGTGTCCCAGTCGACCTTCTTCCGGTACTTCGCCACCAAGGAGGACCTCGTCCTCAGTGACGAGTACGACCCGCCGATGATCGAGGCGCTGCTGGCCCGACCCTCTGACGAACCGTTTCTGCGCTCCTGCCGGGAGGCCATGATCGGCCTGATCCGGGAGCTGCTCCAGCACGAACGCGACGAGCTGCTGACCCGGATGCGGCTGATCACCGAGGTCCCCGCGCTGCGCGCCCGGATGCGCGACACCGCCAACGACCCGCAGCAGCTCTTCCTCCACGTGCTGACCCGCCGCGCCGGCCTCGCCGAACCCACCTACGCGATGCGGATCACCGCCGCCGCCCTCAGCGCGGCCACCACGGAGACCGTGCTGTGCTGGGCCGAGAGCGACGGCACCGAGGACATCACCGACCTGGTCGAGCGCACCTTCACCATCCTGGAGCAGGGCTTCACCGAGCTGTAGGGCCGACGTCGCAGGGACGGCCCGCGACAGCCGGACGGCGGGACCCGGTCGCCGCACCGGGCCCCGCCGCCGTCACCCCGCCGCGCGCTACCCGCGCCGCAGGGCGGTCCGCCGGCGGAGCGCCGCACCCGCGCCGGCCAGCGCGGTGACGCCCAGCGCCGCGGCCGCCGTCACGGCGGGCAGCGCGCCACCGCCGCCCGTCGGCCGCTCCCCGGCGGCGTCCGCCTGGTAGCCGCCACCCTTGCCCGCCCGGTCGTACGCCGAGCCGGGCAGCTTGTCGCCATACCGCTGGCCGACCAGCCGCTGGTACGCGGCCAGGGTCACCCCGGCGTCGCCCACCGAGCGGCGCGCCTCCTCGTCCAGCGGCAGCACCCGGCCGTCCCGCAGCACGTACCAGGCGTTGAGCTGCGGTTCGCGGAACGCCGTCCCGCCGCCGCTCGCCGCCCGTGCCGCGTAGTCGCTCTCGTCGCCACCGGTGGCGATGTTGACGACCCGCCAGGCGTCACCCTGCTTGACCGTCCACACCGAGGCCACCTGGCCGTCCGCCGCGACCACCCGGCTCGCGGTGAACTCGGCCCGGGCCACCGCGGCGCCTGGCCTGCCGGCCACGAAGGCCGCGTCCAGCGTGTAGACCGGCACGGTGTCCCCGGCCAGCCGGGGCGCGGCCGCGCTCGCCGCCCGCGCCTCCTCGTCCGCGCCGACGGTCAGCTTCGCCGTCGGCGGGACGCCCTTGCGGGCGAAGAAGCGGCCCAACTGGTCGAGCACGGCCGGGCTCTGCACCGCCTCGCGGGCCTGCGCCAGCTCGGCGGCGGGCACCGGCGCCGGCGTACCGGCCGGGTCGGCGGCGGACGCGGCGGGGGCGACCGCCAGGCCGAGCCCGGCGGCCAGCAGGACGGCGGCGGCACTCCGGACCAGGGGGCCCCGGACGGCGGCGCGGTTGCGGATGCTGCTGCTCATGTCGCCCCTCACGCGCCGATCCGGTACAGGGAGTGGGTCCAGGAGAACGTGCCGTTCGACACGTAGTAGTTGTAGTCCGCCCAGTTGTAGCGGTAGTTGGACGGCCACGGGTCGCCCCAGTAGACCCAGTTGTTGCCGGTGTCGTACCCGTACAGGACGTGCATGTGGCCGCCGCCCGAGCTCCACTGGATCCGGGTCTCGACCGGCCGGTCGGCGTTCACCTCGGTCTGCACCGTGTTGTAGCGCAGGTACCCGGAGACGTACGAGCCCGGGTTGATGCCGATCCAGCTGAGCGCGTTCTGCACGTCGCCCAGCGTGGCCTGGTTGTTGGGGCAGCCGGAGTTGGTCGCCCGGCCGAACGCGGCGTTGCAGAACTGGTTCTGGCTGTAGCTGTAGCCGTACCAGGTGGCGATGGTGTTGCCGCTCGCCGCCCAGCACCAGTTGGTCTGCTGTTGCTGCTGCATGGTGATGTTGAGCTTCTTGAACGTGCCGGCCAGATCGGCCGTGGCACCCGGGGCGGCGGCGGGCCGCACCTGGGCGGTCGTACCGGCGGGGGCGCTGTTGCCGACGAGGGCGGTGGTGCCGGCGAGGGCCGTGGGGGTGGCCTGGGCCGGGCTGACGGCCGCGACGCTGAGCGCCGGGCCGAGGACGCCGAGCGCGAGCACCGAGACGGTGCGGCGCAGGCGTGTCCGTGCGACTGACATGGGGGATTTCCTCCTTGCGACAGGCAGAGGAGTCGTGAGGTGTGGGGGTGCGGTCCGGATCGCGTCACCGAGCATCGCGCCGTTGACATGGCCGGTCAACGCCCCTCGGCACCCCGCCCACCCGGGTGTGAACGGGCCGCCCCCGATGTGAACACCGGCCCCGGAACCCCCGCCCGCAACGCCCCGACCGGTGACAAACCCCCCTCCACATGTGAATATTCACGACCAACCGGGCCCGCCCCGTCCGCCCCCCGAGGAGGCCGCCATGCAGCGGACCGACCACCCCGACCTCGCCAACGCGCTGCGCACCGGCCCGTTCCACCTCGCCCTGCGCACCGCCATCGCCACCCGCGGCCTCGCCCTCCACCGGGTCCGCGAACACCTCGCGCTGCGCGGCGTCCACATCGGCGTCACCAGCCTCAGCTACTGGCAGCAGGGCCACCGCCGTCCCGAACGCCCCGAATCGCTGCGCGCCGTCCGCGAGTTGGAGCAGGTCCTGGAGCTCCCCGCGCACTCCCTCACCCGGCTGCTCGGCCCCCGCCGCGGCACCCCCGCCGACCCGGCCGGCCCGCCGGTGCGCCCCTACCGCGACCTCATCACCCCGCCCACCGCCGTCGACCGCCTGCTCACCACCCTCGCCAGCCCGCGCGACACCGGGCTGCACACCATCACCCACATCGAGCGGATCCGGATCGGCGCCGACCGCCAGCTCCAGCGCCGCGACTCCCAGCACGCCCTGCGCGCCCACCGCGACGGCGTCGACCGCTACCTCGCCATCCACCAGGGCGACCCCGGCAGCGACATCACCCGGGTCGGGGTCCGCGCCGAGGAGAACTGCCGCCCCGGCCGGATCCGCCGCGACCAGGCCCACGACCTGCTGGTCGCCGAACTCCTCCTCGACCGCAGACTGCGGGCCGGGGACACCCACCTGCTCGGCTACGGCTTCGACGACGCCCCGTCACCCGCGCCCAGCAACGAGTACGTCCGCGGCTTCCACTCCGGCGCCGGCCAGTACGTCCTCCAGATCACCTTCCACCCGGCCGCCCTCCCGGTCCGCTGCCGCCGCTTCGCCCGCCGCTCCCCCGCCGACAAGCCGCACGAGACCGAGGAGCTGACCCTCGACGGCCACCACTGCGTCCACCTCGTCGCCACCGCCATCCACCCGTGCATCCTCGGCATCCGCTGGGACTGGGAGTAGCACGTGCCGGGTGGCTCAGCCCGGGTGCACCCCGAACTCCAACTTCAGGCAGTCCTCCACCGGGCGGTACCCGATCTGCTGGTAGATCGAGTTGCTGGTCGGGTTGGCGAGGTCGGTGTAGAGCAGCACCTCCGCCGCTCCCCCGGCGAGCGCGGCCGCGGAGGCCGCGACGGTGACGCCGCTGGCGTAGCCGCGGCCGCGGCACTCGCGCGGGGTGTAGACGGGGCCGATCCGGGCCATCCCGGCGAGCACCGAGCTGACTGCGGCGAGCGCGACCGGCCGGCCCCCGTCCTCCCACAGGTGCAGCTGACCGGCGGCGGTGCGGTTGTCCACCACGGTCGCGACCTTGGGAATCAAAACGTCCGCCTCGGCGGCGAACTCCTCGATCCACTCGATCAGCAGCGCGCGATCGGCCGCCCCGGCGATCCTGGACGAGCCGGCCGGCGGCCGCGGCGGTCCGGTCAACTCGCCGAGCCGGTAGAGCCGTTCGCTGACCTTGACGGTGCCGGTGACCCCGGTGGCGGCCGTCCAGGCCGCGCCGAAGGCCCGCACCTGCGCCTCGCCGCCGGCGACCCCGCCGAGGCCGGCCGCTTCCACACCCCCGGCCGCCAACTCGGCGGCGAGCTCGGCCGCGGCCGACGCGGGCATCCGCCCCAGCCGCGGCTCGAACGGCGGGGTCTGCAGGAAGGCGCCCTCCACCGGCCCGCCCGGCTCCCGGCGCCACCAGCCGAAGACCGGCGCGCCCTCCCCGAAGTAGTGCGGCCCGCGCCGGGCCAGCTGGTTCACGATCGTGAGCAGCACGGTGTTCTCGGCCGGACTGGCGGCGAGGAAGTCGCCGGCCCGGGCCCGGAAGTCGTCGAGGGAGGTGCCGATGGTCCAGGTCATGTCCCATCCTCGCCCGCCGCCCGGCGCCCCCACCAGCGAATTACCCCGCCTGCTCCACCGCTGCCCCCAGCTTCGCGGCCAGCGCCGCCGGGTCGGTGGTCGGCGCGTCGCAGGCGAAGTGCCGGCAGACGTACCCGGCGGGCGCCCCGTCGACCAGCGGCCGGCCGGCCAGCAGCGGGACGTCGTCGCTGCCCGCGCCCGGCTCGCCGAACGCGACCACCGCGCCGGGGGCGGTGCCCAGCAGCGCGGCCCGGTGCAGGGCGGCGGTCGCCGGGTGCCCGGCGGGGCCGATCACCGCGACCTCGCGCGGCCCGTCGGCCAGCGCCTCGGCGGCGGCCAGGCCCCAGCCGATGAACCTCGGGGCGCGGCCGGCGAGGGCGCCGACGATGCCGAGCGCCCGTTCGGCGGCGGTCCGGTGGCGCGCCGAACCGGTGTACGCGGCGTACGTGAGCAGCGCGTTGGCGGCGGCGGTCCAGCCGGACGGGGTGGCGTTGTCGGTCGGGTCCTGCGGGCGCCGGATCAGCTCCTCGGCGTCGTCGGCGGTGTCGTACAGCGCGCCGGTCGCCTCGTCGGCGAAGTGCTTGAGCACGGTGTCGAGCAGCCCGCCGGCCAGCTGGAGCCACTCGGACTCGCCGGTGACGGCGTACAGCGCGAGGAAGCCCTCGGCGGTGTCCGCGTAGTCCTCCAGCACGCCCGCGTTGGTGCCGGGGCGGCCGTCCCGGGAGGTCCGCAGCAGCCGGCCGTCGGGGGTGAGGTGGACGGCGAGCAGCAGGTCGGCGGCGCGTTCGGCGGCCCGGACCAGGTCGGGCCGCTCCAGCAGGGCGCCGGTCTCGGCGAGGGCGGCGATGGCGAGCCCGTTCCAGGCGGCGACCACCTTGTCGTCCCGGGCGGGGGCCGGGCGGGCCGCCCGGGCCTCGAACAGGCGGGTGCGGATGGCCTCGCACTCGGCGAAGTCCTCGGAGTCGGCGAGGAGTTGGAGGACGGAGGTGCCGTGCTCGAAGGTGCCGCCGGGGGTGACGGAGAACAGCCGGGCGGCGGTGGCCGCGTCGGCCGGGCCGAGCAGGTCGACCAACTGGCCGGGCTCCCACACGTAGTAGGCGCCCTCGGCGCTCGCGCCGGTCTCCTCGTCGAGGCTGTCCGCGTCCAGCGCGGAGGCGAACGCGCCCTCGGGGGTGCGCAGTTCGCGGAGCAGGAAGTCGGCCGTCGACAGCGCGACCCGGCGGGCCTGCGCGGAGCCGGTCGCCCGCCACAGGTGCAGGTAGGTGCGGAGCAGCAGCGCGTTGTCGTACAGCATCTTCTCGAAGTGCGGGACCACCCAGCCGGCGTCGACCGCGTACCGGGCGAAGCCGCCGCCGAGCTGGTCGTGGATGCCGCCGCGGGCCATCGCCTCGCCGGTGCGGGCGGCCATCTCCAGGGCCGCCGCCGAACCGGTCCGGGCGTGGTGGCGCAGCAGGAACTCGATCGCCATGGCCGGCGGGAACTTGGGCGCCCCGCCGAAGCCGCCGCGCCGCTCGTCGAAGTCGCGGCTGAGCGCGACCAGCGCCTGGTGCAGCTCGGCCTCCCCGGGCGGCTGGTGCACACCGCTGCCGACCGCGTACACCGAGGCCCGCTCGGCGAGGTCGGCCCGGATCCGGGCGGCCACCTCGCCGACCTCCTCGCGCCGGTCCCGCCAGGCCGCGTGGACCCCCTCCAGCACCTGCCGGAAGGCGGGCATGCCGTGCCGGGCCTCGGGCGGGAAGTAGGTGCCGAAGTAGAACGGCTCCTTGTCGGGGGTGAGGAAGACGGTCATCGGCCACCCGCCCTGCCCGGTCGCCGCCTGCACCGCCTCCATGTACACGGCGTCGACGTCCGGCCGCTCCTCCCGGTCGACCTTCACCGCGACGAACCGCTCGTTCAGGTACGCCGCCACCCCCGCGTCCTCGAAGGACTCGTGCGCCATCACATGGCACCAGTGACACGCCGCGTACCCCACGCTCAGCAGCACCGGCACCCCGCGCCGGGCCGCCTCCGCGAACGCCTCGGGGCCCCACGGCCACCAGTCGACCGGGTTGTCGGCGTGCTGCAGCAGGTACGGCGAGGTCGCGTCGGCGAGGCGGTTCGGCATGCCCCCATCCTCGCGCATCGGCGCGGCGGGAGGGGGCGGGACCTCACTCCTTGGTGGGCTCCGGCTCCTCGACGAAGTCGACCTTCTTGAACTGCCGGTTCATCGACTTGGCCAGGAACCAGGTGGCCACGCCGAGGACGGCGAAGACGAGGAAGCCCAGCAGGCCGGGGGTGACCTTGGCGTCGTCGACGGCGAGTTCGGCGGCGAGGTGGGTGAGGTTCACGGGGGCGCTCATATCTCTATGGTGGCCCGGCTCACGGGGAGCCGGGCCGTCGGGGGGTGGTTCAGTCGCGCGTGTCGGCGGCCTCGGCCGCCAGGCTGGGGGTGCGCAGGCCGGCGAAGAGGTCGTCCTCGGGCAGGTCCACGTCGATCAGGGTACGGGCGAGCTCGTAGTCCTCGGTGGGCCACACCTCGCGCTGGACCTCCAGCGGGACGCGGAACCACGGGCCGTCCGGGTCGATCTGGGTGGCGTGCGCGATGAGCGCGCGGTCCCGGGTCTCGAACCAGTCGTCGCAGCGGACCCGGGTGGTGATCTCGCGCTCCTTGCGGCCGCTCTTCTCCCAGCCCTCGATCCACTCGCCGTACGGGGAGTCGTGGCCGTTCTCGCTGAGGTACTTGTGCAGGGCGCGGATCCGGCCCATCGGGAAGCCGTGGTTGTAGTAGAGCTTCAGCGGCTGCCAGGGCTCGCCGGCCTCCGGGTACGCGTCGGGGTCGCCGGCGGCGTCGAAGGCCAGCATGGTGATCTTGTGGGTCATGATGTGGTCGGGGTGCGGGTAGCCGCCGTTCTCGTCGTAGGTCGTGATGACCTGCGGCTTGAACTCCCGGATCAGCCGGACCAGCGGCTCGGCCGCCTCCTTGAGGTCCACCAGGGCGAAGCAGCCCTCGGGCAGCGGGGGCAGCGGGTCGCCCTCGGGCAGGCCCGAGTCGACGAAGCCCAGCCAGGCCTGCTTGACCCCGAGGATCTCGCGGGCCTCGTCCATCTCCTTGCGCCGGACCTCGTGGATGTTCTCCTCGATCGCCGGATCACCCTGCAGCTTGGGGTTGAGGACCGACCCGCGTTCCCCCCCGGTGCAGGTGGCCACGAGCACGTCGACCCCCCGGTCGACGTACATGGCCATGGTCGCCGCGCCCTTGCTGGACTCGTCGTCCGGGTGGGCGTGCACCGCCATCAGTCGCAACTGCTCAGTCAACGCGTGCGTTCCTTCCACAATGTCCGGGCGTCCCGCGCAAGCCGGTCCGCCCACTGTCCGATCCGCTCATGGGGCCGCGTCGCCGCGGAGCCGGGCCGCCGCGCGCGGCGCCGACACGGCCGAGCCCCGCCCCCGCCGGACCGGCCGCGGGCGTGCCCCTCCTATAGTGACGGACTGGAGGAGCACCGCATTCCCCCGCACCACCCGCGCGGCCCCCTCCCCACGAGAGGACTGAGCCCGATGACCGCTGGCACCACGGTTCCGCAGTTGCCCGAGGGGCGCTACGGCCGGCGCGGCGACCGCGAGACCGACCGCCGGCTCAAGGTGATCGGCGTGGTCTGCGCGGTGCTGGGCCTGGGCCTGATCGCCTGGCTGGGCGGCTCCTACCTGATCCGCGAGACGAAGATCAACGGCGCGGTGCCGACCTTCCAGGCGGTCTCCGACACCGAGGTCCAGCTGCACCTGTCGGTGCGCAAGACCGACGGCACGGCCGGCAGCTGCACCGTCCGCTCGCAGGCCGAGAACGGCGCGGTGGTCGGCGTGGCCGACTTCCCCGTCCCGGCGGACGGCTCCGGCTACGACGCGGTGGTGAGCCTGCGGACGACCGCCCGCGGCACCACGGCCGAGCTGCTGGGCTGCACCCCGAAGTAGCCGCGCATATTCGCCGGGGCGAGCGGGCATCCGTAGGGGAGGCCCGGCCACCGGACCTGTACACCTTGGCGCAACGCTGTCGTCAATGGCGCGCCAACGACCCTCCCGATTGTCGGCCGGAGTTGTTAGGCTCGTGGTTTCGCCCCTTCCGCACCAGCTGGTACGGGAGCGGGCGTTGCTTTGTAGTTAAGACCGATATCAGCACCACCCGACGCGCTGACGACTCACACCCTCAGCACAGCCCCAGCACCTACGAGGAGCACCCGTGACCCAGACCAGCGAGAACGTGACCTGGCTCACTCAGTCCGGCTACGACCAGCTCAAGGCCGAGCTGGATCACCTGACCGGCCCGTGGCGGATCGAGATCGCCCAGAAGATCGAGGCCGCGCGCGAGGAGGGTGACCTCAAGGAGAACGCCGGCTACCACGCGGCCAAGGAGGAGCAGGGCAAGTACGAGCTGCGGATCCGCCAGCTCACCCAGCTCCTGGAGCGCGCCAAGGTCGGCGAGGCCCCCGCGGACTCCGGCGTG
The DNA here is from genome assembly GCF_040683335.1 of Kitasatospora sp. NPDC093806. Classification (NCBI taxonomy): domain Bacteria; kingdom Bacillati; phylum Actinomycetota; class Actinomycetes; order Kitasatosporales; family Streptomycetaceae; genus Kitasatospora; species Kitasatospora sp. NPDC093806. The sequence continues at coordinate 17,059 of NZ_JBFBDO010000028.1, read as the reverse complement.
GTCGCCCCCGGCATGGTCGTGACGGTCGCCTTCGACGGCGACGAGGACGACCTGATGAAGTTCCTGCTCGCCTCGCGCGAGGTGGCCGGCGACGACGAGATGGACATCTACTCGCCGCAGTCGCCGCTGGGCCGCGCGATCGACGGCAAGACGATCGGCGACGAGGCCACCTACGAGCTGCCGAACGGCAAGCAGGCCATGGTCAAGATCGTCGAGGTCAAGCCCTACGGCGGCTGATCACCCCCGCACGCACCGAGGGCGGCCGTGGAGCACATCCACGGCCGCCCTCGCGCGTACCCGCCGAAAGGCTCAGGCGGCGGCCGAGCGGTACTTGCGCACCGACAGCCAGGCGAACACTGCGATGATCACGATCGACCACAGCACCGAGGTCAGCGCCGCGTGCTGCATCGACCAGACGTCGTCCACCGGCCCCACCTGGTTGCCGAAGAGGTCCCGGCAGGCCTGCACGGTGGCGCTGAACGGGTTCCAGTAGGCGATCCCCTGCAGCCAGCCCGGCATCGAGCTGACCGGCACGAAGGCGTTGGAGATGAAGGTCAGCGGGAAGAGCCAGATCAGCCCGGCCGAGGTGGCCGCCTCGGGGCTGCGCACCGAGAGGCCGATCAGCGCGCCGATCCAGGAGAAGGCGTAGCCGAGCAGGAGCAGCAGCCCGAACGCGCCCAGCGCGGACAGCAGCCCCTCGTGGATCCGCCAGCCGACCGCGAGCGCCACCAGCGCCAGCACCACCAGGGTGAACGCGGTCTGGCAGAGGTCCGCCAGGGTGCGGCCGACCAGCACCGCGGAGCGGGCCATCGGCAGTGAGCGGAACCGGTCCACCAGGCCCTTGGACATGTCCTCGGCGATGCCGGCCGAGGCGCCGGCCGTCGCGAAGGTGACGGTCTGGGCGAAGATGCCGGCCATCAGGAACTGGATGTAGGTCGAGGAGCTGGCCTGCGTCCCGGGGATCTGGATCGCCCCGCCCATAACGTACGAGAACAGCAGCACGAACATGACCGGCTGCATCAGGCCGAACACCACGATCTCGGGTATCCGGGTCATCCGGCGCAGGTTGCGCTTGGCGACCACCCAGGAGTCGTGCAGGGTGGCGGCCGCGCCCCGGCGCTGCTTGGGCACCGCACCGCCGATGGCGTGCTCGGTGGCGGTCGTCATCTCAGCGCTCCCGTCCGGCCGCGACGGCCTGCTTGTCCCCGCCGGCCCCGGGTCTGCCCTTGCCCGCGGCGGCGCCGTTGCCCTCCTCGTCGGCCTCGGTGTGGTGGCCGGTGAGCGAGAGGAAGACGTCGTCCAGGGTCGGTCTGCGCAGGCCGATGTCGTCGATCTCGATCGAGCGGGCGTCGAGTTCGCGGATCACGTCGGCGAGCACCCGGGCGCCGCCGCTGACCGGCACGGTGATCCGGCGGGTGTTCTTCTCGACGGCGGGCTCGCCGAGCGCGTACCCGGAGAGCGCCGCGACCGCGTCGGCGACCAGGTCGGGCCGGTGCACGACGACCTCGATCCGCTCGCCGCCGATCTGCGCCTTGAGCTGGTCGGCGGTGCCGCGCGCGATCACCCGGCCGTGGTCGACCACGGCGATGTCGTGGGCGAGCCGGTCGGCCTCCTCCAGGTACTGGGTGGTGAGCAGCAGCGTGGTGCCCTGTTCGACCAGGGTCTCGATGACCTCCCACAGGGCGAGCCGGTTGCGCGGGTCGAGGCCGGTGGTGGGCTCGTCCAGGAACATCACCGGCGGGCGGACCACCAGGGCGGCGGCCAGGTCGAGCCGGCGCCGCATGCCGCCGGAGTAGGTCTTGGCGATGCGGTCCTTGGCCTCGGTGAGGTTGAACCACTCCAGCAGTTCGAGCGCCCGGGTCTTCGCCTCGCGGACCGGCATCTGGTAGAGCTCGCCGACCATCTGGAGGTTCTCGAAGCCGGTGAGGTACTCGTCGACCGCGGCGTACTGGCCGGAGAGCCCGATCAGGCTGCGGACCCGGTTGGGGTGCTTGAGGACGTCGACGCCGGCGACCACCGCGTGGCCGGAGTCGGGGCGGAGCAGGGTGGTGAGGACGCGCACGGTGGTGGTCTTGCCGGCCCCGTTCGGGCCGAGCAGTCCGAGCACCGTGCCCTCGGGGACGTCGAGGCTCACGCCGTCGAGGGCGCGGACGTCTCCGAAGGTCTTCACCAGGTTCTCGGCTTGGATGGCTGGCGCCATGGGCCTGCCTCATCTCCTCGGACGATATGGGCGTTCTGTCACACTTTGCCCAGATTTCGGGCACGCAAGCGACCCGGTTGTCGCCACACCGTGGCGGAACGCGATGTATCGCGAGGATGGCAGTACGCGATATATCGCGTCAAGAATCAAAACCGGAACCCCGGGAGAACCCTCGCCGCCGTCCCGGGAGGCCGCCACCGGGAGGCCGCTACCGGGAGACCACTACCGGGAGACCACGTACCCCGCGTCCCGCAGCTCCCCGAGCACCGCCGCGCAGTGCTCCGGCCCCTTGGTCTCCAGGTGCAGGTCCACCTCGACCTCGGTCAGCCCGAGCTGCGGATCGACCCGCACGTGCGCCACGTCCAGCACATTGGCGTCCACCCTGGTCAGCACCCCGAGCAGGTCCGCCAGCGAACCCGGCTTGTCCGCCAGTCGCACCCGCAGCGAGAGGTAGCGGCCGGCCGCCGCCAGCCCGTGCCGCAGCACCCGCTGCATCAGCTGCGGGTCGATGTTGCCGCCGGACAGCACCGCCACCACCGGCCCCTCGAAGGAGTCCGGCCGCTCCAGCAGCGCCGCCACCGGGCTCGCCCCGGCCGGCTCCACCACCAGCTTCAGCCGCTCCAGCCCGAGCAGCAGGGCCCGGGAGAGCGAGTCCTCGGAGACCGTCCGGACGCCGTCCGCCAGGGTGTTGACGATCTCGAACGGGATGTCCCCCGGCCGGCCGACCATGATCCCGTCCGCCATCGTGGCGAACCGTTCCAGCGACACCGGGCGCCCGGCCGCCAGCGAGGGCGGGTACGCCGCCGCGCCCGCCGCCTGCACCCCGATCACCCGCACGTCCGGCCGCAGCGGCTTCACCGCCGCCGCGATCCCGGCGAGCAGCCCGCCGCCGCCCACCCCGACCAGGATGGTCCGCACCTCGGGGCACTGCTCCAGGATCTCCAGCCCGACGGTGGCCTGGCCGATCACCACGTCCCGGTGGTCGAAGGGGTGGATGAACACCGCGCCGTTCGCCTCGGCGAACCGCTGCGCCGCCGCCAGCGCCTCGTCCACGGTGGCCCCGTGCAGCCGGACCTCGGCGCCGTACTCCCGGGTCGCCGCGATCTTCGGCAGCGGCGCGGCCACCGGCATGAACACGGTCGACCGCACCCCGAGCAGCGCGGCGGCCAGCGCCACCCCCTGGGCGTGGTTCCCGGCACTCGCCGCGACCACCCCGCCGGCCCGCTGCACCGGCGAGAGGCCCGCGATCCGCACGTACGCCCCGCGCAGTTTGAACGAGCCGGTGCGCTGGAGGTTCTCGCACTTCAGGTGGACCGGCGCGCCGACCGTCGCCGACAGGTGCCGGCTGCCCTCCATCGGCGTCACCCGGGCGACCCCGACGAGCATCTTCTGGGCACCGCGGACGTCGTCGAGGGTGATCGGCCAGCTCTGCATGGCAGCAGCGTAGGCGCTCGGACGCCGGGGCGTCGGACCTGTTCCCGGGCCCGCCCGGCCCGCGTACGCTGCTAGGGCGTGTCTCTCTCACCGCACGACGATCGTGAGCCACGATGACGACGACCTCGCCCCAGGCCTCCGGCCTCACCGACCCCGTGCACACCCAGCTCCAGTACCAACTGGCGGTGTTCGCCCGCCGCATGGAACAGGTCCGCGGCTCCGACGGGGTGGCCGCCCTGGTCCGGGCGGCCTATCTGCTGCTCGAACGGCTGGAACGGCTCGGGCCCGCCAACGTCAAGGCCCTGGCCGACGCGCTCGGCGTCGACTCCTCCACCGTCACCCGGCAGGTCGCCCCGCTGGTCGCGGCGGGCCTGGTCGGCCGGGTGCAGGACCCGGCCGACCGGCGCGCCGTCCGGCTCGCGCTGACCCCGCTCGGCGCCGACCGGCTGGCCGAAGTCCGGGCCGGACGCACCGAGTTGACGCGTCAGCTGGTCGCCGACTGGCCGCGCGAGGAGCAGCAGGCGTTCTGCGCCCTGCTGGCCCGCTTCAACCACTCGATGGAGTCGTACACGGCGGGCCGGCAGGGCGCGTGACGGCGAGCTAGCCCAGCGCCTGCTTGAGGTCGGCCAGCAGGTCGTCGATCGACTCGATGCCGACCGAGACCCGGATCAGGTCGGCCGGCACCTCCAGCGCCGAACCGGCCACCGAGGCGTGGGTCATCCGGCCCGGGTGCTCGATCAGCGACTCGACGCCGCCCAGCGACTCGCCGAGGGTGAACAGCTCGGTCCGGTTGCAGACCTCGACCGCCGCCTCCTCGCCGCCGTCGACCCGGAACGACACCATCCCGCCGAAGGCCTTCATCTGCTTGGCGGCGATGTCGTGGCCGGCGTGCTCGGCCAGGCCCGGGTACAGCACCTGGCTGACCTTCGGGTGGCCGACCAGCAGCTCGGCGACCTTCTCGGCGTTCGCGCTGTGCCGGTCCATCCGGACCCCGAGGGTCTTGATGCCGCGCAGCACCAGCCAGGAGTCGAACGGGCCGGCGACCGCGCCCATCGCGTTCTGGTGGTACGCGACCTCCTCGCCCAGGCCGGCCTCGGCCAGCACCAGGGCGCCGCCGACGACGTCCGAGTGGCCGCCCATGTACTTGGTGGTCGAGTGCACGACCGCGTCCGCGCCGAGCGCGATCGGCTGCTGCAGGTACGGGCTGGCGAAGGTGTTGTCGACCACCAGCAGCGCGCCCGCGCCGTGCGCGATCTCGGCCAGCGCGGTCAGGTCGGTGATGCCCAGCAGCGGGTTGGACGGGGTCTCCACCCAGACCGCGCGGGTGTTGGGGCGCAGCGCCTCGCGGACGGTCGCCAGGTCCTGGGTGTTGGCGACGGAGAACTCGACGCCCCAGCGGGTCAGCACCTTGGCGAAGAGCCGGAAGGTGCCGCCGTAGGCGTCGTTGGGGATGACGATGTGGTCGCCGGGCTTGAGGATGGTGCGCAGCAGGGTGTCCTCGGCCGCCAGGCCGGAGGCGAAGGCGAGGCCGCGGGAACCGCCCTCCAGCGCCGCGAGGCACTCCTCCAGCGCGGTGCGGGTCGGGTTGGCGCTGCGGCTGTACTCGTAGCCGCCCCGCAGGCCGCCCACCCCGTCCTGCTTGTAGGTGGACACCTGGTAGATCGGCGTGACGACGGCCCCGGTCTGGGGGTCTGCTTCCTGACCCGCGTGGATGGCGAGGGTCTCGAAGCCCTGGGGAAGCTGGTGCTCGGTCATGCTCCGAGCGTAGTCGGCGAACGGCGGGGTGCCGCGCGCAAGCCCGGGAACGGCCGGGAACGGCCTGGAATCCCCGGGCGGCCGACCGCGTTGAACCCTGCGCAACCTCCCGCAACCGCCCCCGAACCGATGGAGCAGGCCGTGCTGTTCAACCGCCACAAGACCTCGCTCGTCCCCGCCGACCAGGCGCTGCCCGGTCGGGAGACCCCGTCCTTCACCCTGCGCGAGCCGCACACCGTGCTCGGCCACCCGCTCACCGGCCCGTACCCGGCCGGGCTGGAGGTGGCCGACTTCGGGCTGGGCTGCTTCTGGGGCGCCGAGCGGACGTTCTGGCGGCTGCCCGGCGTCTGGACGACGCTGGTCGGCTACCAGGGCGGGTACACCCCGAACCCGACGTACGAGGAGGTGTGCAGCGGGCTGACCGGGCACACCGAGGCGGTCCGGGTGGTCTTCGACCCGGCGGTGGTCTCCTACGAGCGGCTGCTGAAGACCTTCTGGGAGGCGCACGACCCGACCCAGGGCAACCGCCAGGGCAACGACGTCGGCACCCAGTACCGCTCCGCCGTCTACACCCACTCCGCGGCCCAGGCCGCCGCCGTGACCGCCACCCGGGACGCCTTCCAGCCGGAGCTGCGCGCGCTCGGCCTCGGCGCGATCACCACCGAGATCGCGCCGGCCGGCCCGTTCTACCCGGCCGAGCCGTACCACCAGCAGTACCTCTCGGACGCCAAGAACCCGAACGGCTACTGCGGCCTCGGCGGCACCGGCGCCAGCTGCCCGATCGGGGTGGCCCGCACGCCCGCCGAGGGCTGAGCCCCCGGGTTTCCGGGAACCGCGGGCGGGCGCAGACTGGAAGGACCGGTTGGGCGGCCGCGCCACCTGTCCCGGTGGCGCGGCCGCCCTCGTCCCCGAGGAGCCCCTCATGGCCGGTCTCATCCGCAGGAACTTCGACACCGATCCCGACGAGGTCCGCCCGTTCGAGGCGGACAAGGGCGAGATGCGCCTGGTCCACCTGGACGGCGGGGGCGTCGGACGGGCGGTGTTCCAGCCCGGCTGGCAGTGGTCGCAGCACGTCAAGCCGCTCGCCGGGACGGACAGCTGCCAGGCCTCCCACGCCGGCTACGTCCTGTCCGGACGGTTGAAGGTCGTCATGGACGACGGCCAGGAGGAAGAGTTCGGCCCCGGCGACTTCATGCTCTGCGCGCCCGGTCACGACGCCTGGGTGGTCGGCGACGAGCCGGCGGTCGTCCTGGACTGGCAGGGCTACGTCGACTACGCCAAGCGCTGACCGCCCCGGCACCGACCGCCCCGGGCGCCAGCCGCTCAGCCGCGCCGCACCTCGTGCATGAAGCAGCCGAAGTGCAGCGCGCGGACGTGCACCACCGCCACCTCCGGGTCGGCGAGCAGCGCTGCCGCGCCCGCCTCGGCGGTCTCCGGGAGGACCGGCACCCCGCCCAGGATGTGGCCGTGCCGGTCGTAGGCGCGCAGCACCCGCTCGGCGCCGTGGAAGCCGTCCGGCCAGTCGCCCGCGCCGGCCGGCCCGGCGCACGGGCCGTCGTGCACGAAGACCGGGCCGAGCTCGTCGTACGGGCCCGGGTCGGCCCCGGTCTCGGCGGCCCAGCGGCGCAGCGGCGCGTAGCCCACCAGGGCGATCCGGTCGCCGGGCAGGGCCCGGGTGAGGCAGCAGCGCAGCGGGGCGCCGCCGGTCTCGTCGACCGAGCGCACCGGCGGGCGGCCGGCGTCGTCGCGGACCAGCAGGGCGCGGTGCACGGCGGGGTCGATCGGCCGGACGGTCAGGACGGGCGGGGCGGACGGGGCGGACGGTGCGGTGGAGGTCGTGGTCATGCCTCCACCCTCCCGCCGCGGCCGCCGCGAGTCCGGCGGTTTTCGGCCGTCGCGTTGTGGCCCGTGCCCGGGACCCCGCGGGCGTCGAGGAGCCCGGGGCCGGAGCGTCAGAGGGCGCTGCCGGCCTTCCACTCGGCCCAGCCCATGTTCCAGCCGTTGAGGCCGTTGGACGGGACGACGGTCTTGTCCCCGGAGTTCACGACCTCGACCACGTCGCCGATCATCGAGCTCTTGAAGAACTTGTAGCCGTCGGCGTTCTGGTCCTGCCCGCCCTTGACGTCGCGCAGGCCGACGCAGCCGTGGCTGGTGTTCTGGCTGCCGAAGGTCGAGGCCGGGGACCAGTAGTTGCCGTGGATGAAGGTGCCGGAGGTGCTGAGCCGCTGGGCGTGCGGCACGTCCGGGATGTCGTACTCGCTGCCCAGACCGACGGTCTGCGAGTTCATCCGGGTCTGCTGGTACTGCTCGGTGATCACCATCTTGCCACCCCAGGTGCGGAACTCGGGCGAGCCGCCGGAGATCGCGTAGACGGCGCTGACCTGGCCGTCGGTGGTGACGGTGAGCTTCTTGGTGGCGAGGTCGGCGACGCTGGTCTGGGCGCGGCCGACGGTGAAGCGGACGTCCTTGGACTGGGTGCCGTAGACGCCCTTCGCGCCCTGGACGTCCTTGAGCCGGAGCTTGACGGTCACCTTGGTGCCCTTGGCCCAGTACTGCTGCGGCCGGAAGTCGAGGCGGGTGCTGGAGAACCAGTGCCCGACGATCTCGACGCCCGGCTCGGCTATCACGGTGATCGCCTGCTGGACGGCCTTGCGGTCGGTGACCGGCTTGCTGAAGTTGATCGAGACGGGCATGCCGACGCCGACCGTCGAGCCGTCCTCGGGGGTGAAGTAGCCGACGAAGGTGTTGGCCGGGGTCGCCGTGGTGAAGACGGCGTTGGCGTCGGCCTCCAGGCCGTCCTTGTCGGTGGCGGCGGCCGCGACGGTGTACTTGGTGCCGCTGGCCGGGGCCGCGGCGGAGGCCCAGGAGGTGCCGTCGGCGGAGAGCTCGCCGGCCAGCGCCTTGCCGGTGGAGTCGGTGACCTTGACCGTGCCGAGCGTGCCGCCGGTGACGGTGACCCGGACCGGGTCGCTGAAGCTGGCGGCGGCGGCGCCGTCGGCGGGCGTGACCGTGATCACGGCGGCCGAGGTCTTCGGGGTGGCGGTGACGCTGGGCGTGGCCTGGCCGGCGCCGCCGGTCGCTCCGCCGCCCGGGTTACCCGAGCCGCCGTTGCCGCCGCCGGCGTTCTCGGTGCCCTTGGTGTCGTTGCAGGCGGCCAGCAGCAGGACCGGGGCCCCGATCAGGCCCGCCAGTACCCCGCGCCGGCTCCAGCTGCCTCCGGTCGCCCGGCCCTGACCTTCCCGTGCCGTCACGTCGCCCACTCCCTGCTGATCATCCGGGCATTACGGATAGAGAAACGCAATCCGTGCGTTCACGGTTCCATCACCAACGGCTAGCGATCGTATGAGAAGACGAAAGCTACCGCCAAATAGGACAAACCGCCCGGCCTGCGGAAAGCAGACCGGGCGGTCACAGGCTGTCGCGGACGAACCCCGCTCGGACGAGCCCTACTCGGCGGGCTCCTCCACCGCGTACTCGTCCCACTCGTCACCCTCCGGGTCGAAGTCGGTCTTCGCCGACTCCCAGGTCGCCGAGGCGAGCTCGACGCCCGGGACGTCGCCGAGCAGCGCCACCGGGTCGATGAAGTGGGCGAGCGAGCCCGCCGGGTCCACCTCGATGGCCTCGACGGACTGCGCGCGCTCGTCGTCGTCGAGGTACTCGTCCGCGGCCACCTGCTCCAGGGCCGCGGCCTTGAGCGCACCCTCGTCGGTGATCTCGGCGATGAGCTCGATGTGGAGCCGGACGTAGCGCGGGGCGTCCTGGTCGGTCGTGTCAGTGCTGGTCATGCGAGCGAGCGTACGGGAAGGGCCGGCCCTTCGATGAAGGACCGGCCCTGCCGCCTCCGCCGGCTCCCCCACCCGGGAGCCGCGGAGACGCGCCAAGCGGCGCGGTTGCCGCGGGAGCCGCCGCACCCTGACGACCGGCCGGGGCCGGGCAGGGGCGGGACGACGGCGCCTCCCACGACAAGGGACACCGCCGGCCGGGTCAGGGCCGGCCGTCGTGCCCGGAGGCGATCCGTACCCGCCGGGGAGCCGCTCCCGGACGGTCACCGTCGCCTCGCTCGGCGTCTTGCCGTGACCACCACGATGCCGCAGCGTTGTTAAGCGCGTGCTGCGCGCAGGTGACGCCGGTGTACCAGTTCGCCCGGAAACGGAACCGGGGCGGTACGGTTCCTCAGCCACCCGGTCGGGGGGAGTGACCGGCGTGGCCTCAGTGGCCGGCGCGGCTGCCGGTGAGGAAGCCGAGCAGGTCCTGGCGGGTGACGATGCCCTGCGGCTTGCCCTCCACCAGCACCACCGCGGCGTCGGCCTTCTCCAGCACCGACATCAGGTTGGTGACGGTCTCGCCGGAGCCGACCACCGGCAGCGGCTTGGACATCACCTTGTCCAGCGTGTCGGTCAGCTGGATGTCGCCCGCGAAGACGCCCTCCAGCAGCAGCTTCTCCACCACCGAGCCGATCACCTCGCCGGCCATGATGTCGGGGTGCCCGGCGCCCGGCGAGACCACCGGCATCTGCGAGACGCCGTACTCGCGCAGCACCCGGACCGCCTCGGCGACCGTCTCGTTGGGGTGCATGTGGACGAACTGCGGGATGCCCTCGTGCTCGATGGCGTCCTTGCGGGCCAGCACCTCGCCGATGTGCGCCTCGTCGGTGGCGGACGGCAGGAAGCCGTAGTCGGCCATCCAGTCGTCGTTGAAGATCTTCGACAGGTAGCCGCGGCCGCCGTCCGGCAGCAGCACGACGACGACGTCGTCCGGGCCGAGCCCCTTGGCGACCTCCAGCGCGGCGACGACCGCCATCCCGCAGGAGCCGCCGACCAGCAGGCCCTCCTCCTTGGCCAGGCGGCGGGTCATCTGGAAGGAGTCCTTGTCGGAGACGGCGACGATGCCGTCCGCGACGCCGCGGTCGTAGGCGGTCGGCCAGAAGTCCTCACCGACGCCCTCGACCAGGTACGGCCGGCCGGTGCCGCCCGAGTAGACCGAGCCCTCCGGGTCGGCGCCGATCACCTTGACCTTGCCGCCGGAGACCTCCTTCAGGTAGTTGCCGGTGCCGGAGATGGTGCCGCCGGTGCCGACGCCCGCCACGAAGTGGGTGATCTTCCCCTCGGTCTGCTCCCACAGCTCCGGACCGGTGGAGTGGTAGTGCGAGGCCGGGTTGTCCGGGTTGGAGTACTGGTCCGGCTTCCAGGCGTTCGGGGTCTCGCGGACCAGGCGGTCGGAGACGTTGTAGTAGGAGTCCGGGTGCTCGGGGGCGACGGCGGTCGGGCAGACGACCACCTCGGCGCCGTACGCGCGGAGGGTGTTGATCTTGTCGGTGGAGACCTTGTCGGGACAGACGAAGATGCACTTGTAGCCCTTCTGCTGGGCCACGATCGCCAGACCGACACCGGTGTTGCCGGAGGTCGGCTCGACGATGGTCCCGCCGGGCTTCAGCGCGCCCGAGGCCTCGGCGGCCTCGATCATGCGCATCGCGATCCGGTCCTTCACCGAGCCGCCGGGGTTGAAGTACTCGACCTTCGCGAGCACGGTCGCGCTGATCCCCTCGGTGACCTTGTTCAGCTTGACCAGCGGCGTGTTGCCGACCAGGTCGATGATCGAGTTGTGGTACCGCACGGGGGTCCTCCCGGTCTGTGGGCATGCGAGTGCATTCGGTACTGCAAAGCCTAGGCCGTACCAATGGCCCCGGCTGGCCCGTGCGCCCCACGAACGGCCCACCCCCGTCGTAGGCCGGCGCCATCGCGGGTACTAGGGGTGTACACGCATCGGGAACGGCGCCCCGCGGGGGCGGCACGAGGACGCGAAGGGGGCACCGGATGCCAGGGGCACAGGAGTCGCGGGCCCGGGTCGCCCGCCGGATCGCCACCGCGGCGGCGTACGGCGGCGGCGGGCTCGGCGTACTGGGGGTGGGCCTGGTGGGCCTGCTGCTGACCGAGAGCAAACTGGCCGTGCAGGCCATCGGCGTCCTGGAGGGGGACCCGCCGAAGGCCGACGGCGTCTACGGCGAGGCCTTCGCCGACTCCACCGCCGAGCCGCAGCCGCCGCTGGTGCTGGCCTTCCTCGGCGACTCCACCGCCGCCGGCCTCGGCGTGCTGCGGGCCCGCGAGACCCCGGGCGCGCTGCTGGCGGCCGGCCTCGCCTCGGTGGCCGAGCGCCCGGTCCGGCTGGTCAACGTGGCCTTCTCCGGCGGCCGCTCCGGCGACCTGGCCGGACAGCTGGAGCCGGCCCTGCGGCAGCGGCCGGACATCGCCGTGATCATGGTCGGCGCCAATGACGTCACCCGGCACAGCCCGGCCCAGCTCGCGGTGCGCCAGCTCGGCGAGACGGTCGCCGCGCTGCGCGCGAACGGCTGCGAGGTGGTGGTCGGCACCTGCCCGGACCTCGGGACGATCAAGCCGGTCCGCCCGCCGCTGCGCTGGGTGGCCCGCCGGCTGAGCCGCCAGCTGGCCGCCGCCCAGACCATCGCGGTGGTCGAGGCGGGCGGCCGGACGGTCTCGCTGGGCTCGCTGCTCGGACCGGAGTTCGCGGCCCGCCCGGAGATGTTCGCCGCCGACCGCTACCACCCCTCGGCCCAGGGCTACGCGACGGCCGCGATGGCCGTGCTGCCCTCGCTCTGCGCCGCGCTGGACCTCTGGCCGGAGGAGGAGCGGCCGGCCGGCCCGGCCCCCGGCGGGACGGTGCTGCCGGTGGAGGTGGCCGCGGCGGCCGCGGCGGGCCGCTCCGGCACCGAGGTGGCGGCGGTCGGCGCCGAGGGCGCGGGCCGGCGCTGGGCGCTGCTGCGGCACCGGCTGCGGGTCGGCCTGCCGGGCTCCTGGGTGGCCGGTCCGGGGGTGGCGGAGGAGCCGCCCGGGGCAGCTGGGACGCCCGGTGCGGAGTCCGGCGGGGAGTCCGCGCCGGGTGCCGGGAATACGTCGGCCAGCTCACACGCTGGGGCCGGTGACGCCTGATCTACCAGACGGTAACTTTCCTCCCGGACGCCAGTCCGTCGTCACCCAGCGAGGAGCACCTCATGCCCGAAGCCGTCATCGTCAGCGCCGCCCGTTCGCCGATCGGCCGGGCCTTCAAGGGTTCCCTCAAGGACGTCCGCCCGGACGACCTGACCGCGCACATCATCCAGGCCGCGCTCGCCAAGGTCCCGGAGCTCGACCCGCGCGACATCGACGACCTGATGCTCGGCTGCGGTCTGCCCGGCGGCGAGCAGGGCCACAACCTGGCCCGCATCGTGGCCGTCCAGATGGGCATGGACTACCTGCCCGGCGCCACCATCACCCGGTACTGCGCGTCCTCGCTGCAGACCACCCGGATGGCGCTGCACGCGATCAAGGCCGGCGAGGGCGACGTCTTCATCTCCGCCGGCGTGGAGACCGTCTCGCGCACGATCAACGGCTCCTCGGACGGCATGCCGGGCACCATGAACCCGCTGTTCGACGAGGCCCAGGCCCGCACCAAGCAGCGCGCGGAGCAGGGTGGCGGCGAGTGGCACGACCCGCGCGAGGACGGGCTGCTGCCGGACGCCTACATCGCGATGGGGCAGACCGCCGAGAACCTCGCCGCGCTCAAGGGCATCACCCGCGCCGAGCAGGACGAGTTCGGCGTCCGCTCGCAGAACCTCACCGAGGCCGCCCTCAAGGCCGGCTTCTGGCAGCGCGAGATCACCCCGGTCACGCTGCCGGACGGCACCGTGGTCAGCGCGGACGACGGCCCGCGCGCCGGCGTCACGCTGGAGGGCGTCGCCGGCCTGAAGCCGGTCTTCCGCCCGGACGGCACCGTGACCGCCGGCAACTGCTGCCCGCTGAACGACGGCGCCGCGGCCCTGGTGATCATGTCCGACACCAAGGCCCGCGAGCTCGGCCTCACCCCGCTCGCCCGGGTGGTCTCCACCGGCGTCAGCGCGCTCTCCCCCGAGATCATGGGCTACGGCCCGGTCGAGGCCTCGAAGCAGGCGCTCAAGCGGGCCGGTCTGACCATCGACGACATCGACCTGGTCGAGATCAACGAGGCGTTCGCCGCCCAGGTGATCCCGTCCTACCGCGACCTGGGCATCGACCTGGACAAGCTGAACGTCAACGGCGGCGGCATCGCGGTCGGCCACCCCTTCGGCATGACCGGCGCCCGGATCACCACCACGCTGATCAACTCCCTGCAGTGGCACGACAAGCAGTTCGGCCTGGAGACCATGTGCGTCGGCGGCGGCCAGGGCATGGCGATGGTCATCGAGCGGCTCAGCTGACCCCGGGCCGACCGGCCGGGGTCGGCCGCGTCAACCCCGAAGGGTCCAGACCACCCATTTGGAGTGACGCAGCGTAATTGAGGGCCGGATCACACCGAGAGGTCGATCCGGCCCTCTTTTCTTTCGCTTCCGGACCGGAAATCGACGGTGCGGAGCGGATCAACTCCGCAGCGTAGAGCGTTGCTACCTAACAATTTGGGGACAAGAGCGAAAGTCACAGACAAATTGGACATTCGCCACTGCGGTAACAGCATCCGATGCGGCAGTGTGGAGACGTAACCCCGTTCCGCTCCTCGCTAGGAGTACGTTCCGTGAGCGCCGTCTACACCTTCCTGTTGCTGATCCTGATCGCCGTGTCGACCGCCGTACTGCTCCACCTCCGGTCAATCTCCCGGCGGTTGGACGCCCGGGACGCCCGGGACGCGCAGGAGGCCCGGAACGCCGCCGCCCCCGCCGTCGACGAGGCCGCGATACGCCGGGCCGTCGCCGAGGCGCTGGCCGCCGACCGCGAGCGGGAGATCACCGAGGCCCGGGCGTTCTGGGCCGAGCAGGAGGCCCGCGCGGCCGAGGACGCGCCGCTGTTCGACTCCCCGTTCGCGAGCGTCTTCAGCACCACCGACGAGTGGCCGCTCTTCTTCCCCCGGCCGACCGGACCGGACGAGGCCGCCGACAACGCCGGCACCATGGACCCGGAGTTCGGCGAGGCGCTGCGCTCCGCGCTGGAGGACCTCATCAGCGAGGGCGGCGTCCACCCGGCCGACGCCGGTGTCGACGGCGGCCCCGAGGGCGGCGCCCCGCTGCGGCCCGGCCACCCGGCCGGCCACCCGGCCGGCGAGACCGCCGAGGGCGCCCGCGCCCGCCGCGAGGCCGACCTGCTGGCCACCGGCCTGGAGGCCGGGCTGCTGGACGCCGAGCCGGCCGTCGAGGAGGCCCCGGTGGCCACCCCCGACCCGCGCCGCCACCCCTCGCACCCCGACTTCGTGCCCAGCCAGGCACCGTCCCGGGAGTGGACCGACACCCGGCTGTCCGCGCTCGCCGAGGAGGGCATCGCGCTGATCGACGTCCGCCCCGGCCCGCTCGGCACCCTGGACGTCTACGCCTTCGCCGACGGCACCACGCTCTGCGTGGCCCCGGGCGACCGGGAGGCCGCGTACCGGCTGATCGACGCCGTCCGGGCCGGGGAGGACGTCCGGCTGCTCGGCGGCTCCCGGTTCTCCGGCTCCTACTCGCTGACCTTCTCCACCGACGACGACGCCGTGTACGTGCTCGCCGACCGGGTGGTGGCCAGCATCTGATCCGACGCGCCGACGCGCGCAAGGGCCGGCCCTGGGGTTACCGAGGCCGGCCTTCGTCGTGTCCGGGACCGGACGGGGCGCCCGCCGCTCAGAGCAGCGCGGCCGTCTCCGCGATCCACCGCACCGCCGCCGCCCGGACCGCCGCGGCCTCCGCCGCCGGCCGGACGGCCAGCGCCGCCGCCAGGTCGTGCCCGGTCACCGCGAGCTGGTCGCCGACCGCGAACGCCCCGGCGTCCGGCAGCTCCCGCACCGGCCCGGCGCCGCCCGCCGCCCCGGTGGCCGCGGCCGCCTCGGCCTCCTGCGCCGCCCCGGCCAGCCGGCGGGCCAGCGCCAGCCCGGCCGCCGCCCGCGAGGGGTGGCCGGGGACGGCGCCGAGCAGCCGGCTCTGCGGCATCGCGCGGAACCGGTCCGCCAGGGCGTCGACGGCTTCGGTCAAGGGCTCTGCTTCGAACATGCCGCTGAGCCTAGCCAAAAGCCGCCGGGCCCCGGAGCGGGTGGCTCCGGGGCCCGGCGGCAGTGTGCGCGCGAGGCGCGGGTGACGGCGGACGTCAGTCGTCGCCGCGCAGGATCGCGATCAGCCGCAGCATCTCGACGTAGATCCAGACCAGCGAGAGGGTGAGCCCGAAGGCGGCCCGCCAGGACTCCTTCTGCGGGGCACCGTGCGCGATCGCCTCCTCGATGGCCGCGAAGTCCAGCGAGAGGAAGAACGCGCCGAGGCCGATGCCGATCAGGCCGACCACGATGCCCAGCGGGCCGGAGCGCAGCCCCATGTCGGCGCCGAACATCGACGCGACCATGTTGATCATCAGCAGCAGCACGAAGCCCATGGCGATCGCGATGCCGATCCGGGTGTACCGCGGGGTGACCCGGATCCGGCCGGTCTTGTAGGCGATCAGCATCGCCGCGAAAACCGCCGCCGTCCCCAGCACCGCCTGGATCGCGATGCCCGGCCAGATCGTGTTGAAGAACTTGGTGATCGCGCCGAGCGCGAAGCCCTCCAGACCCGCGTAGAGCAGGATCAGCGGCGGGCTGACGCTGCGCTTGAACGAGATCACCAGGCCGAGCACCATGGCGACCAGCGAGGCGCCGATGGCGAGGCCGATGGCGCGGTCCGGCAGCGCGAACCAGGCCAGGCCGCCGGCGGCGACCAGGGTGAGCAGCGTCATCGCGGTGCGCGCGACCACGTCGTCGAGCGTCATCCGACCCGTCGCCAGCGGACCGGCGGACGGCGCGGCGTACATCTCGGCCAGCTGCTCGTCGGTCAGCGGCGCCTGGCCCTGCGGCTGCTGGGCGTAGGGGCTGTTGGCGTAGGGATTGTTGCCGTACGGGTTGTTGCCGTACGGGTTGTCGGCGTACGGGCTCCCGGCCTGCGGGGTCTGGGTGGTCCCGAAACCCGCGTAGCCGGACTCGCGGGTGAAGGACCCCTCCCGCGAGAAGACCGGGTTGCTGCTTCTCATTGCTCATTCCCTCCGTGGCGGCACTGCACCGCCCGAACCACAAGGGTAATGGCTTGGCAAAAAAATCAACATCCGCCGCGAGGAGGATCCGGCGGGAGACGTCCGGCGGGGACGCCGGGTCGGCGTCCCCGCAGGTCATTCGGTGCCCGGAGCCGGACTCGAACCGGCACGGCCTCACGGCCAAGCAGTTTTAAGCTGCCCGTGTCTGCGTTCCACCATCCGGGCGTCCTGTGGATCCGGCCGCGTCGGCGGGTCGGAGAACGGAGCTCCGCCCCCGTGCGGGCCACCCCTGAGCCTAGTCGCCCGGCCTCCCCTTTCGCATGTTCCGAGCCAGGGAAGTTGTCATGTTTCCTTGCCATCTGACGAACAGTTCGTGATTTGGCCACGGAACCCCTCCGATCCGGCCACCGGGGTTCCGATCAGGGGCGGTGTCATACCCCAGGAGGAGGGCGTCACCTGGACGTACGCCCAGCGGTGGTCAGGCCAACCGTCCGGCGGAGCGACGGAAAACCATGATCACGTCGCGGAGCATGGAGGTGCACCGTCCCCCTTCCCCGCAGACCCCGAGGAGCACCCCCGTGACCACGTCGACCGCAACCGCCGTCCGCACCGGCCGGGCGGCCGCCCGCGCCACCGGCCTGAACAAGGTCTACGGGGAGGGGGAGACCCGCGTCGTCGCCCTCGACAACGT